>JAZQCS010000079.1:0-41975 GCA_045546415.1 Clostridia bacterium
CCGAAAATAAAGGTAGAAAAATCAAAATCTTTGATTTTTCTTAAAAATTTCAATCTTTTCTTGCTACAAACAAACTTCGCCTCTCGCCGTACCCCCGTACGGCTTCGGGTAACCCAAAGCTAAAGCTTTGGCTCAGTTTGCCCGTTCCAGAGCTTTTTTCCTATCCCCTTAAAAGAAAGGCGGTGTTTTTTAAACACCGCCTTTTCATTTTTTTAAATTACTTAATGTAAGGTTTAAGTGCATCAACAAACTGCTGAGCTTCAGCACTGTCACTATGTACTTCAACACCGATGGGTTTACTTAAATCAAGAGAAAAAATACCCATAATTGACTTGGCGTCAACTGTGTATCTTCCGGATGACAGGTCAACATCGAATTCGTATCTGTTTACAAGATTTACAAAATCCTTAACATCGTTAATAGAGGAAAGGTTAATTTCAAATGTTTTCATAGAGCTTAGCCCCTTTCAAATTATTTCTTACCTTTATTGTAGCACATTTTTTCCAATTAGTCAACCATAAAATGAAATTTCGGAATATTTTTTTACATCCTGAAAACGTTCATATAGGTAAGAAGCTTTGCATAGGACAGACCGAATTTCAATTCTGTGTTATTGGTAAGGTACGCAATAAAATTACCGTCATTGTCCACAATTACCGGTGGCTTTGTGGCATATTCGTAAAATGCACTTTCCTCACTTCTGCGGTCTCCGTACTTGTAATGTGTATTAAAAATACTGTGCACCGAGGTCTGGTTTCCGTACTTACTGTAGGGGTTAAGTATACCTTCTTCATCACGGTTGTTTGTTGTCAGCTTACCCAGATATACCACTCCGTCGTTTGAATACAGCCTCAGCGGGAAGGCGGCAGAAGCCATACGGGTGTACATATCGTCAGTTTCCTGCGCTGTAACCTTAATTGGTATGGAAACAGTCTGGTCATTAAAGTCGTTTTTAATTGTCAAATGAGTTGTACCCTCTGAAACTCCCGTTATGATAATTTCCCAGGGAAGTGTTTTGTCATCGGGTGCCCATTCCGCAGTTGCAATTTTTTCACTTTCCGAAGCTAAATAAAAGTCCACATCAGCAGGAAAACCCTTTGTTACATAATCCATTTCCACAGTAACGGTTTCCCCCTCTTTAACAGTTACTCCCTGTGTGCTCAGCTTGTATGTTATGTTTGACTTTTCTGTAGCCGCATTACCCTTGGTTATGCCGCTTGCAAAGGCTGAATAACCCAGATCCTCCACGGTGTACAAGCCAAATGCTTCCGCATAAAGTTTAAACTCCGTTTCAATAAACACCAATACGCTTGCGTGCATAAGCTTTGCATCCTCTTCCAGAACCTGCCAGGATTCATCACCGTCATCCGTGTGTCCGTCAAATATGTAGGCAGAATCCGGGCTGAATTCCTTAATCGGCACCTTTGCCTTGCCCTGCCATATTTCTTTATAATCCTCCTCTGCGTATTCAAAAAACCAATAGGTTGCCGTGGTTTCCTCTGCACCGTATGTTATGTCAAATTCATATTCCATTGCAGCCACACCGGGAGCTATTTCAAGAATATGAGCCATAACAACATTGCTTTCAGGCTGATATGAAAGAGTAATCATCTGATACTCTCTGCCGCCGTACTTTTCCATACTTACCTGATACAGATACCCTCTTTCGGGGCTTTTTACTTTATGGTTATTTATAATAATCCACTTTAGCATGGTAAATGCAGCTTTTTGCCGGTCTCCGCTTTTCAGAGCTTCTTCCAGTTCAAGGCTGTGACCGTAAAAAACCTGTTCAAAGCTTTTAAGCTCACCGTGGCTATAACCCTGCAAATAGGTGACCGGGATTACCAGGTTAAGATTCTGTGCATCAAGCATTATGGCAGATGTAATTCCCAGGACTTCTCCGTACTTATTCAGCATTGCTCCACCGCTGCTTCCGTTAGAAAACGGAGCACTTATCTGAATGTATTCCGTATACTCACCTTCAAATACCCGTTTCGGATTTGAAATGAGCCCGTCGGAAATGGTGTTCTGCAAACCTTTGGGGCTTCCTATTGTGAAAATTGTTTCTCCACCCTTAATTGATGAAACATCACCAAAAGAAAGATATTTGTTTCCGGTGCAGTCAACCTGAATTACCGCCCAGTCGTTTTCTTCACTATAATCATAAATGCCAAGAATATCATAAAACACTTTGGTATCCGACATCTGTGCTTTTGCTGAGAAGCAGCCTTTCAGCACATGGTAATTGGTAACAGCTGTGCCTTTATCGTCAATAAAAAATCCGCTTCCACAGGCATAAGCATCACCGGATTGGTCGTAAACCTCAACATAGAAAACCGCAGGAGAGCATTTTGCATAAATTTCTTCTGCATTCATTTCAGTTTTTGCCCCGGTATTTTCAGGAATTTTCTTTCCTGTATAAATCCGTTCAAATGTCTCCCTCGAAAAAACATTCGCCAGAATCAGTTTTTCCGCAAGAGTCTGTCCGGAATTTTTAAGGTGTACCCCAAGTGCCGCATGGGAAACAAGCACAACATCTGCCCTTAAAAAAGCATTTATATTTACATCTGCCGTAAGGATTCCTGTTTTTTCCGAAAGAGCATATGGGTTATCCCAGGTGAAATCCTCCCCGTTTGTGTCGGAATATCCAAGAGCACGCAAAACAAAGGTAAGATACATTGGTGCATTTGCATCTCCGGTGCCAAAAAGCAGTTCCGATTCTCCCTTTGTAAGCCCGTTTGAATAAGCATAGCCCACATAAGCCTCAGCCCATTCCGGCACATCGGTAAAGGGATGCTGCCATTTTCCGGTCAAAGCTTCATTTTCCTTACCCAGAACTCTTATGAGCATAACTATAGCCTCAACCCTTGAAGGTGCTCTGTCAAGCTCAAATTCCGCTTCAGAAACTCCTTTGAAAATACCAAGCTCCTTAAGTTCAAGGGCAAGGGTTTCCTCCACCGAAAAAACTCTTTGTAAATCCGCTCCCGCAACGGGGCAGCATATGCACATTGCAAAAACAAGGAATAAACTTATAAACCGCTTCATATTCAACTTCCCTTCATTATAAAAACAATTATCCCTATGAAATTTCGTATGTTTTTATTATACAATAAATAATTACATTTGTCAATAATTGTTATATGTTCTTATGTACTTTTCACCGCAAAATCCAAAATTTTGCCTTGACGGAAAGGGTCTGTTGTGGTAAAATATATGTGTAATTCTTGTGGGAGGTGTTTATTCTGTTAAAAACTGTTGCTTTTTCAACTCTTGGCTGTAAGGTTAATCAGTATGAAACTGAGGGAATTATCCGCAGCTTCCGTGAAAAAGGCTATATCATAACCGATTTTTCAGAAAAAGCAGATGTTTATGTTATAAACTCCTGTTCTGTCACCTCCATTGCAGACCGCAAAGCCCGTACTCTTGTGCGTAATGCCCGTAAAACCAATTCGGATGCAGTTATTGTTCTTTGCGGTTGCTACAGCCAGACCCATTCGGATGCCGCAGAAAAAATTCCCGAAGCGGATGTTATTATCGGTTCCTCAAACAAAGAGAGCATTCCTCTGCTTGTTGAACAGTACACAAGCGAGCAATATGTGAATGTGCCGGACATTATGCAGGAAAAGGAATTTGAAGAGTATACCGTAACCGGTCACGGAGATAAAACCCGTGCCTTTATGAAAATTCAGGACGGCTGTGATAACTACTGTGCCTATTGTATAATTCCTTATGCCAGAGGTCACATCCGCAGCCGCTCCATGGAAAGCATCCGCCACGAGGCTGAGGTGCTTGTGAAAAACGGCTACAAGGAGATTGTCCTGACCGGTATTCACATAACCTCCTACGGAAGAGAAACCGGTGACCGTTCAATTCTTGATGTTCTGCTGATGCTTCACCGGGTTGATGGGCTTGAAAGAATCCGTCTGGGCTCCCTGGAATATAATTCAGATTTAATAAGGGTTGCGGAAAATGCCCGGCTTCTGCCACGGCTTTGCAACCACTTTCATGTTTCGGTACAAAGCGGATGCAATGCTACACTCCGCCGTATGCGAAGGCGTTACACAGCAGATGAGTTTTTAACGGGAATTACCCTTTTAAGGGAAGCTTTTCCCGGTGCCGCTGTAACTACTGATATTATGGTAGGCTTTCCCGGTGAAACCGAGGAAGAATTCGGTGAAAGCCTTGCTTTTGCAAAAAAGGCAGCTTTTTCAAAAATGCACATTTTCCCCTACTCTGTCCGTGAGGGTACTCTTGCGGCAAAAATGGACGGTCAGCTTACTATGGCGGCAAAAAAAGAGCGAGCCTCTGTTTTGGAGGAAATTGACCGAAAAAATGCTGAAGCCTTTTCCCTCTCTCAGGTAAACACGGTGCAGAAGGTTCTGTTTGAACAGCAAAAAGACGGCTTTTACACAGGTCACACCACAAATTATCTGCCGGTTTTTGTAAAATCGGACAAGGATATATCTAAAGAAATCCTCAGTGTTTCAATAACTGAGTTTAAAAACGGCAAGCTTTACGGCAAGCTGATATAAAGAAGGTTTTACTATGGCGCTCAACGGAGCAATTTTCAATGTAATCACAATTTTAATCGGAGGTTTTCTGGGTTTACTTTTTAAAAAAGGTATTCCACAGCGGTTTAAAGATATAATCACAAAGGGTATGGCTCTATGTGTGCTTTACATAGGTATAAGCGGTACCCTGCAGGGTCAGAGCCCACTTGTGCTTGTTATATCGGTGGCAATTGGTGCAATTCTTGGTGAGCTTCTGAATCTGGACGGCAATTTAAACCGTCTGGGGGACTGGGTTCAGGGAAGATTCTCTTTCTCCGACAGCCCTATATCTCAGGGCTTTGTAACAGCAACTCTTCTTTTCGCCGTTGGTGCTATGGCAATTGTAGGCTCTCTGCAGGGCGGTCTGCAGAATGACCATTCCATAATTTACACAAAATCAATAATTGACGGTGTTATGGCAATAATCCTTACCTCTCAGCTTGGTTTCGGTGTTATGCTCTCAGCCATTCCGATTTTTCTGTATCAGGGTGGTATTGCTATGGCTGCCGGTGTGCTTGAGCCAATACTCAGCGAGGTGGCAATAAACGAAATGTCCTGTTCCGGCTCTCTTCTCATTGTGGCTTTAGGGCTTAATATGCTTGGCATTACAAAGCTGAAGGTGGTTAACTACATACCTGCAATTTTTATTGCCGCTGCTCTTTCTCAGGTTTCTTTTTTCTATTAATCCAACTGTGTTTGCTCTCACGGTCCTTCCGTGAGAGTTTTTTTATTTCCTTTCAGGTTTTTACATTTTTTTCCATTTCTTTGTGGTATAATTAAATAAAAAAGGTAGTGATGCTTTATGATAACCGTTTACGGAGATATCCTTTTTGCGGTTAATTTTTTTATGGATTTTTTACTTTTACGGCTTACCGGTATCTTTTGCGGAAAAGCCTCCCTTTTAAGAAGCCTTGCGGGGGCACTTATAGGAGCAATTTATGCCACATCTGCTTTTTTCCTTACCCTTCCCACGGTTGTAACATTTATTTTTCAGGCAGTACTCGGGGCTGTTATGGTAGCTGTAGCTTTCGGCATAAAAAAGAATTTTCATTTAAAACTGCTAAGCTTTGTGGGAGTGAGTGTTTTTTGCGGTGGTGTTATTTTTCTGGTATTTCTTGGCGGCGGTGCCTTCATTGTCAACGGTACAGTTTATTTTTCAGCCGGTATCCGCAAGCTTTTGTTCAGCAGCATAGGTTGCTACTATGTGTTTAAATATCTTGGTGTTTTAATTGACCATATTGCGGACAGCAGATATTCAGAAATGCATCTCCGGATAACTCATGAAAACCACACAGTTTCCTGCGTTGCTCTTTGTGACAGCGGGAACTCTCTGGCTGAGCCATTTACCGGCTTGCCTGTGTGTATACTTGAGCGTAAAAGATACAATGAGCTTTTTACGGACAGAACAAGAATTTACATAATTCCATATAAAACAATTTCAGGCGAGAGCCGGGTAATGACAGGATTTAAACCTGACAGCATCACAGTTACGGACATTTCCGGAAAAAGCTATATAGCGGAATGTATTGTAGCTGTTTGCGATACCCAAATAAAAAAAGGAACGGAGGCCATTATAAGTCCGCGTATGCTTGCGGGTGAAAAAAGCTATGAACAGTCTGAATCACTGGAAGAATTTTATACTCTCGAAAATAAATCAGCTATTTAATGAAGAAAACACCATTTTTTATATTGGCGGAAGCGATACTCTTCCGCCTCCCCTGGAACCGGAGGCAGAAGCCGAGCTTATTTCACGGCTGGAAACAGAGGGAGATTCTGTCCGCACCGTTCTCATAGAACGAAACCTTCGTCTTGTGGTATACATAGCCCGTAAGTTTGAATCGAGCGGAGTGGGTATTGAAGATTTAATATCCATCGGTGCAATAGGTCTTATAAAAGCAATTAACACCTTTAAAGCCGAGAAGAAAATTAAGCTTGCCACCTACGCCTCCAGATGCATAGAAAACGAAATACTTATGCACCTGAGAAAATCCAGTACCCGGAGAAATGAAATTTCCATTGATGAACCGCTGAATACCGATTGGGACGGAAACGAGCTTTTGCTTTCCGATATTTTAGGTACGGACAGCGATATTATCAGTAAAAATATCGAAGAAGAAACCGACCGTCAGCTTTTATATTCAGCCATTTCAAAGCTGGGAGAACGGGAACGGCTTATAATGGAAATGCGGTTCGGACTATGCGGCAGACCCGAAAAAACTCAGAAAGAGGTTGCAGATATGCTGGGAATATCTCAATCCTACATATCCCGTCTTGAAAAACGCATAATTTCACGGCTGAAAAAAGATATCAGCAAGCTTATATAATAAAAAAATTGCCGGGTGTCCGTAACGGACACCCGGCAAATCTATCCCCCCTGATATAATCAGTTCTTTTTATCTATTCTGTTGTAGAAATCAAGAAGGAAGCGTACTGTTGTTTCGTCTGCTGTTCTGTATGCGGTTTCACCGATTATGATAAGACCGTCATCGTGCCAGAACACTTCAAGTCCGAGACCTTCAACAATGTCACGAAGAGGCACATAAAGCCTGTCGTTCATTGTAATTGCAGGAGACTGCAAGGGACTGGGTCTCTTGTTAACCTTCATCTGGCTTTCGCCTTCTTTAATAGTTATTCTCTTACCGTCCTTTGAAATAACTGCTGTGCTGGTTTCTGCTTCCCATTCAACAACAGCATCAACTGCTTCAACAATGTAACGGATAGGTACCATTGTTTTATCGTTGATAATAACCGGAGTAACCTTGTCGTTGGTTGCATCAATAAGCTCAACATCACCGGAAACAAAGCCCTTGGGACTGTTGATAAACATAGCTATGTCATATTTCACCATATCGTGAAGGTGGTCGTAAACAACAACGAACTCATCCGCCGGAGTTTTATCCTGCGATGCATTTTCAATGTAGTGGTAATTCAATCTGCCCACAGGTGCGGTATCACCGTTTACATAGAAGTCCATAAGGTAGCCGTCCTGCTGCATATTATCGTTCCATTTGAACTCAAAGTCAAGAGCCTTACCCTCAAGTCCAAGAGCACTACGGGGTATTTTAAGCATCATTTTGTTGCCCTTTACCACATATTCACCTTCGCCTGAAATTTCCCATCTCCAAACATTATCTGTACTGCTGTTTCTTTCAACATAAACCTTGTTTGCCGTGGGAGAAATGCGGTTAATTACATAGTCATAACCTTCCCAGCCGGTATTATGAACTCTGTCTGTGTTAAGGAACAGCCTCATCCATGCGTGGTCAGTATAGGGAGTCAGGTTATCTGCGGTTTCAACATAGAAATATACATTTTCATTATCTCTTGTAACCTTTGAATAAAGAATATCGTTTCTGCCGGTGTAGTTGCGGTATCTCTTTCTTGCACCTATAGCATACTGGTCGCGGGGCTCTGTACCACCCTTGTAGCCGTAGAATGTAGGCTCAACGCTTTCCCATGCTGCAAAATCACCAAGAGCAACTGTTTTCTGCTCATTTGCTACAGGTGTAGGTCTAACACCCTTGAACTTACGGATGTTGGAAATAAGCTGCATATAATAGTTATCCTTAAAATCGCCCTTAATGGGAATAATATCACGGCTGTATTCGTCGTTGAAGCTATCACCAAAACCGTTGTTTACGGTAACAGCACCCTGATCATAAACAGCAAAACGACCTGTGGTAAGCTCATTCCAGCCTGTTACGAATACAAAACGGGGGTCAACCTCAAGAGCTCTGTCCCACTGTTCCTGGAAGTTAAAGCCATATAAATCGGAATCCTCACTAAGGTCCTGGAATTTGCGTTTGTAAGTATAGCTTCTGCCGAATGCATCAGGCACATTAAATGCAGTATAGCTTGTATAACCCGGGGCTGTGTTCTGTGCAATACCAACTGCCATACATTCAACTCCACCGGTTTCTGTTTTACCAAACTCATGCTGTGGGTATACCTCAAGCCAGGGCCACTGATTCACGGTTTTATCGGTAGGACCTGTGAAGTAGGAAGGAACCATCGGACGGAATGTGAAAACATCCTTTATGTGCTGTCTGTATGCATCACGCTCAGGTTCACCGGTTTTGAAATTGTCCATCATCTTAGGCCATGCCGCAATAAGAGGCTTGCCTTCATACATAAAGTAAGAATCGCTGTAAAGCCCGGGTTCAACATATTCATGATAATGTCTTTCAAGAAGATTTGCATCAGAAGCCAGCAGGTCATTCCATGCAATTCTCAGCACCATCTTGGGAGGGTTAAGTCCGTCCTTGCGCATTTCGTGCATTATCTTTGCAAGATGGATATATCCGCCGGAATACATTCCTGCAGGACAGTCAAGCACTACCATATCAACATCTGCAGCGCTGAGTAGTTCAAGCTCTTTTCTTCTCTTCCAGTCGTCCAGACCGTAAGCGTAGCCGTAAATTGATTCATTGAACCATACACCGCCTGCGCCCTTCCAGCCCTTCCAGCCGGCATCATAAATTATATCGCTGTCATCGCCCTCGTGAAGGTCCAGAACATTCTGTACATTGAGAATTTTATCATTTGTTCTCAGCATGGAGTCTGCAGCACGCCATACCCAGAAGAACATAGCCACATACTTTTCTTCCTCCTTAACGGGACCTGCCACATCAATTGAAGGAAGCTTTCTGCCGGTCATATCACTTGTTACCCAGGTATCCTCATAATGGTCAACAATTTCGCTGTCGGGTACAGGTTTAAACTCATCTATAACCTTGTCAAGACCGGTATAAGGAAGCAGCTCTTTTGTAAACTGCCAGTCAATAAGGCTGAGCCCTGCAAAATTAAAGGTAAGGTAAATATCGTGTACACCTGTAATCTCTTTTGTAAGGCGTATGTTCACATCCTCAACAAATGGGTCAGGCTGACTGTAATAGGACATTGCGGTACCTAAAATATCACCTTTTTTCACATCATCCACAACAAGCTGAATTTCTACAGTATGGTCTCCGCAGCCACGGTTGTAGGTAGTAAGCTTAAGAGTTTTGGGAGAGGTTTCACCGAAATCCACACCGCGGTAGCAAACTACTGTGTTTGCCTTGGAATCAAGCATAGGGATTTTTTCACCTGTACCGATATCTCTTTCAAAGAAGGTAAGTGTGTTTGCGGAAAAATCGGTTGCCTGATGCTTTTGGTAAGCATCTATGGTTTCTGTAACCTCAGGTAAAGCTTCAACCTTTCTTGTAACCACGGTAGATTCCAGGTTGCGGTCCGCAACAGCTGCACCGTCTTTATAAAGCTTTGTACCAAGAAGGTCTTTATACGGGCTTGTCCATATACCTCCGTTACCTATGTTGTTACCTGCCCAGAACAACAGCTCACCTGAGTAGTCATCCTGCATGGTTATTGTGTAGTGACCGCAGTCGGTATATTTTCCAAGCTCTTTTTCCTCAAGAGGCTGAGTTGTAAGTGTTTTTTCAAGAGAGGTATCCCACTTATAAATGCGGAATGTCATATTACGGTCAGCGGTACTTCCGTGAACACAGGCTTTAAAGCTTTCAAGCACCTGACCCTCAGGCACAACAAAATACTGAGCAAGATATCCGGTATTTGCCTTTATCACAGAAGGTATGTGCTGTTCACTTGAAACTCCCAGTACATAGTCAACCTTTTCACCTGTTTTGGGTACTGAGGTTCTTATTGTAGTACGGTTTACCGCTGCAGCAGCAGAAAGAGACAGGCACATAATCACCATCATAACAAGACATAACACTTTGTTGAAAGTTTTTCTCATAGTAACACTCCTTTGTAAAATTGGTTCAGCTTTATTTTACATCAAAACCAACTTTATTTCAATGGTATATTTTTACATACTCCATTCACTTTCATTATACTGTTTTGTAGTGATTTTGTCTTTAGAAAATATTCAATATTTTTACACAATAGTAATTTTTTTCAATTTAATACCTCTTCCACAAGCTGTTTAACAGAATTTTTATCTGTGAAATCACCGTCTGCATCACACAAATCCACAAGGAGTTTTTCCATTTCAGTCGGATTTTTCTTTTCACTCATTATTTTTTTAAGAGTTTTAAGGGCTGTTCTGTGCACAAGAGAAAGCTCCTCTGTTACCATTTTCCCGAGAAAATTGTAAACTTTTATTTTATCTCTTATTTCGGGTTTAAAGTTCTTTTCAATTACCATTTTGTCATAGTAATCACGGCAATCAAGAGGAGTAATGCCCGTTGTGTAAACAAAAATCCTTTTATTTCCAAGTTTATCCATATTTTTTGTAATAAGGCTCACACCGTTTATAACCTCAGCGTAAAGACCGCCACCGTAAACAATGGTGTCATACTGCATAAGCTTTTCCGCATTAACTGTTTTTGCATCTGCCACCTCACAGTTAAGGCTTTGTGCAATCAACTCTGCGTAGGCTTTTGTAGAGCCGTATTTTGTTTTATAAACCACAATAGCTTTCATTTCTGTCTCCTTTAATTTCGGGTAATAATTTTACTGCTTTTTCAAAATCCTCCAGGGAGTTCGCCTTCTTCATTGCTTTTGCAATTTTCTTTTCCTCCGGAAAATTCTGCAGCATATACACCCATATTTCCTTCAGCTTATGAAGGGTGTAAACCTCTGAGCGTATGCCTTTGCAGTATTCTCCGGTAAGCCTTTCCGAAAAGCTTACCAGTTCTTCGGTTGCAAGAGGTTTTCCTCCTTTTATTTCACGGAAAAGTGCCGGGTTTTTAACAGCTCCCCTGCCAAGCATAAAGCTTTCAACATCCGGGAACTTTTCAGAAACAAGCTCAAAGTCACGGACCGAGAAAATGTTTCCGTTGTAGCATAGAGGGTTTTCCGATACATTATATGCATATTCAAAAGCGGCTATGTCAGGCACGCCTTTATAAAGCATCTCACGGGTACGGGGATGCACAATAAGAAGCTCTATAGGAAACTTATTGTAAATTTCCATAAGCCCCTTCCACTCCTCCGGTGACGAAAAGCCTATACGGGTTTTAACCGATATTTTAATTTTATTTTCCCCGAAAACCTCGGTAAGAAAAGCTTCTACCGCTTCCGGTTCTTTCAGAAACCCTGACCCTCTGCCTTTTTTCACAACCGTTCCTGCAGGACAGCCGAAGTTCAGGTTTATTTCATCATAGCCTATAGCCTTCACCT
The DNA here is from genome assembly GCA_045546415.1 of Clostridia bacterium. GTDB lineage: Bacteria > Bacillota > Clostridia > RUG12999 > RUG12999 > RUG12999. The sequence continues at coordinate 11,691 of JAZQCS010000079.1, forward strand.
TATCGGCAAATTTTGAAAAAGCCAGGCTGTCACGGGTCAGCACCTGAGCACGGAGAGGTAAATCCTCATTCAGCTCAGGCAGAATGTCCCTGATGCCTTTCTTGTTCACCTTGTCCTGTTCGCTGGGACTTATGAAGGGAGCATAGTAAAAATCCACACTACCAAACATATCCCTGTGAACATTACGGTAAATAAGCGTTGTTATGCCCTCAAGGGGAGCAAAATACAAATTCATAAAAAAGTTCCTTTACTTTGTAATATCAGCCAGGTCACTTTCCTTAAGACCTAAAATATCGGTAACACGGTCAGCAAGGACAAATCTGTCAAAGCCCTGGGTACCGTGGCTATCGCTTCCTATTGTGAATTTACAGCCTGCCTGTTTTGCAAGCCTCAGCATTCTTATTTTCTGAGTAGCGGCAATTTCCTCATCGGTCATATCAAGCCAGTTTTTTTCTGATATGTTTATTTCCACAGCAATGCCACGCTTTGCGGTCATATCGAAAAGTTCCAGGAACTGGTCGTCCGAAACCCAGCTTTTCATAAGCTCAGAGTTATGGTCCGAGCCTCCGGGAGGACAGATAACCTCAAAGGGGTGTGCCATGGTAGTTATGTGCTTGCTTACATTACAGTTTATAATATCCTTGTATGCCTCTATCTGATACCACACATGATTGTGAGTATAAAAATAGTCCTTTGGCATCAGCATATGGGTGTGACAATGAGGAGCAACAATTATATCAAGCTGCTCTGCAATTTCCTCACTAACGGCAATTCCGTGTGTGAAGGGGTTGTATTCCGCCTCACAACCGAAATAAGCTGTAATGCCTGTTCCTTCAAACAGCTTAAGCTGAGGCTTTACGGTAAGCAATGCTTCATAATTTTCAGGAACATAGCAGGAGGGCTCTCCCTTTATGCTTTCATCCCAGAAATGGTCAGCAAAGCCTATTTTTTTAATGCCGTTTTCTTTGGCATATTTAACATAGTTCTCAACAGTTGCAGTTTCGTTTGCACAGCCCGAAACAGTTGTGTGTACATGAAGGTCGTGTGTAATTTTCATAAATATTCTCCTCTTTTAAACAAATAAAAACAATTTTAAAACCGCTATATGTAACAAAATCATCACCGGCAATCCGTATTTAAAAACCGGCTTTTTTGTTTTGTGACGGAAAATCTGCATAGCAATCCATCCGCCCGAAGCACCGCCGAGAACAGAAAGGCTAAGCAAAGCTTTTTCACTTATCCGCCATCCCTCTGCCATCGCCTTCAGCTTGTCAACTCCAAATGCCGCAAAGGTTATAATGTTTATCACTGCAACATATCCCCATATGCCAAGGGATGCTATTATTTCTTCTATATCAACAAACTCACCCATATCAGTTTACCGGCACATAGCCTGCCTCCTCAATTATTTTACTGCCCCGTTCTGAAAGCACCGCTTCCACCCATTTCCGCTGTGAGCTGTCCGCCGGTGAATCTTTGCGGAGAACAATGAAACCGTTTGTGTAAATTGGGTATTCACCGTTTTTTATTGTTTCTATGGTAGGCTTTACACCGTCAACCGCAACCATTTTTATTGTCTCCCGTTTGTACATGGTGTTCACATAATAAAAATAGGAGTAGCCAATGGCATTTTCTGCGTTGTCATACTCTGCAACAGCGTCAATCAGTTCACCCATAGCTCCCTGAACCTCACTCATAGGCGGTTCCTTAATCTGCTTTTCCTTCATAACCAGAGAAAGCATAGCCGTCTGGCTTCCTGAACCCTTGGGGCGCTGATAAGGAATTATTTCCGCATCCTTTCCCCCAACCTGCGACCAGTTTGTAATTTCCCCGGTGTAAATTTTCTGTATTTCCTCAAAGGAAAGCTCATCCACCGGATTTTCTTTGTTTACAATAAACACAAACGCTGAGCTTGTGGCAGGGATAATTTCAAGCTCCACTCCCTGCTCTCTTGCATACGCTTCATCCTCAGGTGAAATTTCCGCTGCAAAAATAACATCAACTTTGCCATCAATCAGGTTGTGGTAAACCTCACTTGTACGGGTTTCGGTATATTCAAAATCAAGCTCGCTTTCCTCCGTACCAAGGAAATCTGCCGCAATGCTGTCCACAAGAGGATGTATTGCAAGGGATGCATCCACTCTCGGATAATTTTCAAAAGTGAATATGGGCTCGGTTTCAATCTCATTATCCGGCACATCCCTTGTTGCAAGATTGTACCATAACACACAGCCGCAAACAACTGCCGCCATAATAACTACCGTAAGAATTATAACAAGTGCTTTTTTCATAGCTAATCCTCCTTAATCAGTCAAAAAAATCCACAGTTTCTTTTTCAAATTTATCATAATCTACCATCAAATGGCTTTCAATGTCCGGGAAAGTCACCTTAATTCCGCCCCAGGTGGATAGACTATACTTTGCTTCGTTTACCTTTCCGCCAAGGGTTTCCTCAACAAAACCTATGTTTTCAATAAGCCACCTTTTTGTCTCCCTTTGTAACACCTCAAGGTAGCTGTCATCGGTAAAAACATCAGCCACCTCCATGTATTCCTCACCGCTTACATAGTTGAACAGCCTTTCGGAAATTTCTTCAGTAACCGTAACCTCAGGATTTTCCTCAACATACAGATATGCCCCTCCTGCCATTGCAAAGTAGCGGTACCGGTAAGCGTTTATAAGCTCGTCACGGAAAGATTTTTCAAAATAGTCCCTGTCCATTTCATAAACGCGTACCGTATGGTTCAGCGTTGCTGCGTTTGTGTACTCGGTCACATACCTGTCATCCACACGAAAGCTGGGTCTGTACATACTCAGGTTTGGTTTGTCAAGCACTATGTACATCTTGTCCGGGTTTTGCTTTGCCTTTTCCCGGTATTTTTCAGCGTTGCTCTTCAGTTCTTCAAGGAGGTTGTCTTTGAATTCAACGAAAGCCTCTGCCTTGTCAGCCGGACACTCCGGCTCAATGTAAACCTGCCAGGCAGTAATGTCGTACCACAGATTTTCCTCTTCGTAGCCGTATTCAATCAGCTCAAAAATATCATAATCTATATCCGAGCAGGTAAATGCCCCCTTGAAACCGATGTTGTCCCTTTCAAAAATATCCTCTGTCGTGTATTTTGAATATATAACAACCTCCTCCGCATTTTCAAGAAAATCAATTTCCGCCATATAGTCCTCATAATACAGGTACGCACATGATGACGAAAAAACAAATTTTTTATCTTTCCCGGAGGCAAACCCTTTTACTGCACGGTACAGCTCATTTTCATCATAGGAGCTTACAGAGGTTTCGTAATCCATATCTCCCATCATTACCATGCTGTCGTAAAAGCCTTTCCGTATGGGTTCAAGCAAATCCACCCCTTCTGCAAAAAGGTCCTGAAGCTTCAGCTCATTTCCGTTTACAAGCTCGTAGTTCAGACAAAGCTGCTCGTATTTTTCTCCGCCCGATACATTGTAGGAAATTGAAATAACGTTTGCAAAATTTCCGCGGACATAATAATTTGCATAGTCAATCACAGAGTATCGGCTAAGCGCTTTCTGCACCCTTTTGTATATATCTCCGTTAACCTTGTCCTGAACCTCTTTGTTTTTTAGTCCGCTTATCCGCGGAATATGAATTTCCGTTTCACCGGACATCTCCTTTACAGGCTCAATTATCAGGTCGTTTTCATCAAAGGTGCCGTAAATATCAATTCCAGGCTCCTTTTTCACGGTAATTTCCCCGGGCAGAAGCTTATCTGCTACAATCAGCCCACCGGTTATTCCTACCGCCAGAAGTGTAAATAAAACAAGTGCTATAACCGAAATAACAACAGTTTTTTTCATTGAAACTCACTCCTTGTTAAGTATTTTAAATCACCGTTATTTTCTTTTTCTGAATCTGTAAATTCCAATCAGAGACGAAGTAATTGCTATCAGTTCATTTGCCACACCGCCCCATACGGTATAGTACACATTATATATGAGCACCATTGTTGATGTAACAAGAATGCTTTTCCTCAAATTCTGCACATTGGGAAAATATAAAAACACGGTGTTCACCATAAGCCCTGCAATTATCAGCAACGACATCGGACCCTGCCAGGAGAAAAACCCTGTTATGCCCATTACACCTGCAAGTATGTAAGCCCAGCACGTATAAGAGAAAAACTTAATATCCTTGCGGTAAATTATAAAATTTCTTATAATGCATATAACATTCAGCAGCATTCCCGACCATGCACCGAGAAACAAATAGCTTAAGCACATGCTGAGCGTTGCCCCACTCTGAACAATTATAAGCTTTTTGTGGCTTTTGCACTGATATGATAAAAATGTAAGCAGAGCTGCAAGCCATCCGAATATCTGTCCGGTTAATTCCACTTTAATTTCCTTCTTTCTTTATTTCGTCCCGAAGGGACATATCGCATTACGAAAGGAATATATCGCATCGAAGATATATCGCAAATTCCTCCGGGAATTTATATCGCCGGAGTGTTTGTGCAACACAGTAGCACGACGCACTCCACATGGCTTGTATTCGGAAACAAATCCACCGGCTGAACACTACTGCATTCATACCCTTTTTCGCACAGGTATGCCATATCCCGGGCAAGTGTTGCCGGATTGCAGGAGATGTAAGCTATTTTTTCAGGCTTCAGCTCATCAAGAAGCTCAAGCATTGCATTATCGCAGCCTTTTCTGGGCGGGTCAACAATCACTACCCTCGGCTTTGCCCTCTTTTTAAGTTCCCGAACGGTTTCAGCCACATCGCCGCACATGAATTCTGCGTTTTCAATTCCGTTTGCCCTTGCATTTTCTTTTGCATTTTCCACCGCTTCAGGCACAATTTCAATGCCGTAAACCCTGCCTGCACGCTCCGCGGCACAAAGGGTAATTGTACCTGCACCGCAATAAAGGTCATAAACAACATCGTCCCCGGATATTTCCGCCATATCAAGTGCAAGGTTATAGAGCTTTTCCGCCTGAGGACGGTTTACCTGATAAAAGCTCCGGGGTGAAATTTTAAAGGTATTTCCGCACAGAACATCTTCAACAAAACCGCTTCCGTAAAGAGTTTTTGTATCATTACCGAGTATTACATTGGTTTTTTCCCGGTTTATGTTTACACAAAGGCAGGTAACTCCCACCTCTTTCATTGCCTCCGCAAGTGCCTCCTCACCGGGCAGCCTTTTGCTGTTTATAACCGGCATGGCAAGAAGCTCGGTTTCACCCTTCGCATTTTCCCCCTGACGGATGAACAAATGGCGCACAAGACCTTTTCCCGTTTCCTCATTGTATGCAGTAACTCCGTTTTCCTTCATCCAACCAAGAAATGCAGAAACAACCGAGTCACTTTGCTCACTCTGGAGAAGGCATTTTTCGTTTCTCACAATGCGGTGACTCCGATTTGCATAAAACCCCACAAATGGCTCACCGTTTTCAAGCTGTCCAACGGGAAGCTGTACCTTGTTGCGGTAACGGAACTGTTTTTCCGAGGGAATTGTGGGAAGAACCTCTACATTGAGCCTGCCGATTTTCCTCATACAATCCGCTACCCTTTCCCTTTTCAACTCAAGCTGAGCCTCATAGGAAAGATGCATAATGCTGCATCCGCCGCATTTTCCAAAAGGCGGGCAGAGTGCATCGGTACGGTTTTCTGAAGGTACAAGTACCCTTTCAAGCCTGCCGAAAGCATGAGTTTTCGCCACCTTAACAATTTTAACCTGTGCGGTATCTCCCTTTGCGGCATACGGCACAAAAACAGTCATTCCGTCATATCTGCCTACTCCCTCGCCCTCATAACCGGATCCATCTATATAAAGTTCAATTACATCATTTTTCTTAAGCATATTTTCACCCTTTTGCTTTTTGTTCTTTCATACTTTAAGTATATCATAAATCCTTGTGTTTTTCCACACATTTTTTTATTTTTGTAAAAAAAAACTAATTTTAATGTTTTATGCCATTGACTATGTTTTATTTTTATGATATAAAATAATCAAAGGAGTTGATTTTATGTTCAAAGAATCTTTTGTAAAGGGTACTAAGCTTACCCTTTTCCAGGGAGGAATTCCCGTCATAAAAAGAGGGGGCTATTTTGCCCTTTCTGACAATGGTGATTACACCCCGCACATTACCGTGAAAGCTTGTGTCGTACACCCCAACGGCTGGACAGACAGCCATTTTGAGTTTGGTTACCGCAGTTGGGATGAAGGTGCAGTTTTAAACATTTCTTTCGGCAAGCCCTTCCCCACTTTTCCGGCAAAAACCGCAAAATGCTGTCTCTTTGTTTCGCGCTCCGGAATTTCTTTTGGTGAGATAAAGGTTTCCGGCAATGCAGATTCCAACGGAACGGTTACTGTTGATATCAAAGATGGTATACTCACCGTTACCTCAGGAAATATGACCCTTTCGTCACCCGTAAACGAGGATGACCTTAAAGGCTATTGTGAACTTTCGGGTACAAACGGCAGAATTGAAATGGATTCCTTTGAAATTCACCGCAGCGGTTGTGCTCCCATGAGCGAAGAAGAGCATACCGCACACCTTCTGGAATTTCGCAAAAACACTTTGGATAAAAAAGAAGAGGCACTAAATGCCCTTGAAAAATACATTTCAGAAAACCCCGACGCTCTGCCCCCGAAAACAAGTGATATTCTGCTTCCCGCAAGGCTTGTGGATGCGGGGAAAAAAATGACCGTCACCTTTGTAAACGAAAACCCCAACGGTGCCGTAACCGTTGAACACAACTGTTTTTCCACTACCACCATGCCGGAAGCCGTTTATGTTGAATGGGAAGAAAAAGACGGCAAATATGTATGTGACATTGAGCTTTCCTTTGATATTCCCGGCAACACAAAAATTATCCTCTGGTCGGAAAACACCCGTTTGGTCCGTCAGGTTGCCGTTCTTGGTGAAGGTTATTCTGCCGTTATTCCCTGGATTGGCACAAACATTCCCTATGTTGACCAGATTCTCCACCGTTATGACATTCCCGGTGACTACTGGTTCCGTCCTCTTGGAACAGAAGATCCCCAAAGCTACATAAAGGCTTCCTATGAGCACCTTAAAAATCACCATCTTTATGGTGACCGTCTTGTGGTAACCGCAAACGGCGGTCTTGCAATTATACCTCAGGACGAGGAAGGTACGGTTTACGGTCTTGATAAAAACACGCAGAAACGCGGTCTTGAACAGATGATTCGCTGCATGAAAATTCTCGGTGTGCCTGCCGAAATGTTTGCAAGCTACACTCCCGATTACTACGCCCTCGATATTCTTGAGGGAAACGGTGTAAAAGTGCTTAACTCCCTTGTAAACTGGCAGAACTGTGACGATGGCGACTGGATTATTAACCATTGCGGTATTCCCTCACAGCCCTACTATCCTGCAAGAGATAATTTCCGCAGAAACGGTGAAAAACGCAAAATTATGGGGTTCCCTCAGGGTAACTCCTCCTACGACCGTAACTATTCCATTATGGCTTTTGATGGCTGCCCCTCCAATGTAATGCCCGGACAGCGTTATTTTGAAAACCGTGTTCTTCACCACCACGCACAACGTTTTTACGATGCCTTTGACGGCTACCTTACCGATTGTAAAAACTGTGACGACCTTACAACAATTACGGTTTGTATAGAGGCTTTCCGCGGTTTTTCCGACTGGAGTGCAGTAAATGAAATGGCGCTTCAGTATATGGTACAAAAAGCCGTCACAGAAAAAATCGTGTTTACCTCTGCCGCTGATGTTGCAGATTATCATCAGGAAAAAGCCCTTTCCCTTCAGAAGGCTTATTTTTATCAGCCCGATGTTTACTACGGCTATCACAATGCAGACCTTCCCGGACACATTCCGGACCGTCTGGAGGCGGAAACTCCCGAATACCTTGCGGTTATAAGCAGAGGCAATACCATTCCTACATATTTCTACGATTACACTACTCCCTGGGCGGATGATGAGGACACTCTTCCCCGTACCGAGTTCGGTGTTATTCCACCCGAGGTTTCAGACCACACAACGGCAATTCCTCCGCAGTTAAACCGAAAAGGCGTTCAGATTATAAACACTCTTGAGGGTAACGCCATCAGGGTTTCCGTAACCTCTCCGGAGGCTAAAAACCGCATGGTAACAGGTGTTTTTGATATTCCCCTCGAAAAGGATTTCACCTTTGAATCCAAAAAAGCAAAGTGTACCAAAATATTCGACCGTTTCACCGGAAATACCCATCTGTTTATTGATCTTGGGGCAATTCCTGAAGGTGAAAGCGAATACATTATTACCCTGAAGGGCACACCCCGCACTCCGGTTTGCAATGAATCCCTTAAAGGGTTACTTGGTGCCAAATGGTTTGGCAACCACGCATATCTCCGCAGTACAGAGCGTAACACAGCTCTTTATACTGAAATCAAAGCTCCCGGTTCTGCCTATGTTTTAGGTCAGGACGGTGTAAAAATCACTTCCGAAAACGGAATTCTTAAGTTTACCGTTAACACCGGCTGGCACGACGAAGCCCCCTTGCTTTGCGGATACCCTCAGCAGGAATTTGAAAAAAATCTTGAAACTGCCACCGTTGAAAACAAAGGCGCAACAACCTGCTATCCCTGGGCGTGGATTGACTGGACCTGATAAAAAACAACTCCCCTTTTAGGCGGTTCATCTTAGGGATAATTCGCCCAAAGCTGAACCGCCTTTTTAAGGGGAGCTTTTTTCACTATTTTTTTGCAGGTCTTATGGAAACCTCACCTGAATTTACCTCAATGCGTTTTCCGTTTTCAGTTTCAACAAGAAGACCACCGGATTTTGCAATGCCGTAAGCGTGTGCCTGCATTTCACTTTCACCGCGAAGAACGGTTATGTCCTTGTTAAGGGTTATGCAATACTGTTTGTATTCCTCCATGGAAAACTCTCCGCCCTTATAAAGCCGGTGGAGATGGTTAAGCACCGCCGCACCAAGCCTGCATCTGTCAACGCGTGCTCCGGTTTCAAGGGAAATTGAGGTTGCAATGTCCCGGATATCCTTCTCAAAACCGCGTTTTTTGGTGTTGGCATTAATTCCTATTCCCACAATACAACAGAAATCGTTGTTCACTTCACCAATTATTTCACAAAGAATTCCACAAAGCTTTTTGCCGTTATACTGTAAATCGTTGGGCCATTTTATGTCACATTCAAGACCTGTAACCTCTTTAATTGCCGAACGCACCGCCACAGCCGCATAAAGGCTTAAAAGTGAAAGCTTATCGTATGGCATATCGGGAGTTAAAAGCACCGACATATAAACTCCGTCGCTGTCGGGAGATTGCCAGGTTCTGCCTCTTCTGCCTCTTCCGTCTGTCTGGCAGGAAGCAAAAACCGCTGTTCCCTCCGTAGCTCTCAGGTTACAAAGACTGCGGACATAAAGGTTGGTGGAATCCACCATATTAAGCACAATAATTCTTTTCCAGAATTCCTGATTTTCCGTGTAATGCTCAATTGCCGCCTGAGAAAGCACATCCGGAATTTTTTTCAGAATGTAGCCTTTACCGGCAACCGCTTCAATATCAAAGCCTTCGTCACGGAGTGCTGAAATATATTTCCATACCGCACTTCGTGTCACTCCCGATTTTTCGCAGATATCTGCGCTGGAAACATAGCTTTCGCCGCCTTCAAGCAGACTTCTGATTATATAATCCTTCATTTGTAAAACTTCCTTTCAACAAGGATAAAGACAACATTTAACCTTGCCGTTTTCTATTTCCGCAATACCTATACTGCGGTGTAAGCTGTTGTGCCCTCCCGGGTTCAGCAGCCACATATCATCCTCATGTTCACATACCGGTATATGGGTATGTCCAAAAAATACCGCCTGTACACCAAGCTCCCTGCCACGGTAAAAAATACGCTGTGTACCGCTTTTCACCCCGTACATATGCCCGTGAGCGGCAAAAATGCTCACTCCCTCAATTTCACGGATAACCTCAATTGGGGTGTCCGGTCTCGGAAAATCCGTATTTCCCTGCACCGAAACCACTTCAGCTTCCGGGTAAAGACTACGGAGCTTTTTTGCATCATCGGTGTTATCACCCAGATGTACAATCATATCAAACTCCCTGATATTGTCAAGAACGCTTACTATATGTTCAAGATGTCTGTGCGTATCCGATACAATAATTATGCGGTACATCTGTTTACCTCCAAGGCGGATTTGATTGTCTGTCAACCAACAGGTAATATTTATTTTACAATATTTTTTGCAATAAGTCAATAGCTACAGGAAATTTTTGTCATAAAATCCACAGAAAAACAAAGAAAAACCCTGCCACGCAATGCACGGCAGGGTTAAAAGCTATTCAAGGGGTTCCCGGTCAGGATTCCTTATAAGGTCATTTTCCTCGTAGGGTGACTATGGTTTGTATGAGGAAGGTTTTTCGTGTTTCTTTTTCAGGTCATAAAACCACCAGTAAGCGGCAGGAGTATCATGGTTTCCGGCAATATGGTCTTCTGCCCAGCAAAGATAACCGTAATTACCATGCACCCATTTACCGTCTTCTTTCACGAAATGAGCAACATAAGCCGTCTGGTAATTATCATGAACATAGTAAACCTTTGCCGAATCAGAACTGTAGCTTAAAACCTTTAATTCATCAAGTGTTTCACAAGGTAAAAAATCCCAGTACAGTTCAGGGTCTTCAAATTCCTCTGCATACAACCATGTATTAAATTCACCCGCAATCAAACCTAACGGGTCCCACAGTTCCCTGACAACAGGAAAAACAATCCCTGTGTAAATAAAAGCCATAAATGCAGCATATAAAGGTACTATAAAGCTAACGACAATCCATATAATATAGTTCCAATATTTTTTCATATTTTCACTTCCTTTACCGTTATTATATCAGATAAGGAATATTTTGTCAATACATAACCTTTTATTTCTTATTTCGTAAAATTTTTATATTTATAAAAACTTTTCTGCACATTTCATCAAAAATCCGCATAAGATATATCGGCATATACATAAAATTCAAGTTTTAAGGAGGCAATAAAAAATAATGTCAATGGACAGAAAACCCAGGTCCACCGAGTCGGTGTGTATTCAGACCGACAGAATTTATGATTCCTGCAAGAGCAAGGAATGTGCCGAGGATTTGCGTGTATATTTCAGCCAGGCAGGTCAGGCTCTTATAGACAACGCCAACAGCGTTAAGCTGAAATGTGCCGAGGTACTTTATGTGGATACCGATGTGGAAAAAGTGCAGTTTAACCGCTGTTGTTACAATGTAAATATGACCTTCTACTTCAAGGTGGTGCTTGAAATAGCAAAAAGCTGTGACAGTTCAACCTGCGTTGAGGGTCTGTGTCTTTACAACAAAAACGCTATTCTTTTCGGCTCAGAGGTCAGCTCATATGTGTTCTCCTCAAAGGATGCCGACCGCTCCGGAAACATCCGTCTTTCAAAAAATGCAAACCTTCCTACCGCCATTGTGGAAACCGTGGACCCCATTGCGTTGGATGCAAAGCTTACCGATGTTTGCCGCGATTGTCACAAACCGGTTTGCTCCTGTTGTTGCTGTGGCGGAACTCACGGCATACCCGGTTGCATTCAGGGTACCTTCCCCGACGGTCTTATTGAAAACTGTTCCAAACGGGTTTATGTTACTCTGGGCTTATTCATTTTTGTCCGTCTTCAGCGTAACACTCAGCTTCTTATTCCCTGCTACGACTTCTGCATTCCCACAAAAGAATGCATAAGTGCAAGCTGCGGCAACGACCCCTGCTCATTCTTTGAAAGACTCGATTTCCCCATTGAGTCCTTCTTCCCCACAGACGAATGCTGTGACAACACACCACCTTCAGGCAATTCAAACGGTGGTTGCGGAGGAAACGGTTGTACCACCACGGTACCCTTTGTGCCAAACGGTGAGAATCCGCCTTTTAATGTGAAATAAGCATTGACTTTTCTATTTCAGTATGTTATAATCCAGCTTGAGGTGATTTTAATGTACTGTCTTTATAGCCAGAATGTCTGGAACTGCAACCCCACCGCCCACAGAAATTCGCTGATTCGTTCTCTTATTGACGATTTTGATGCAGATTTCTGCACCTTTCAGGAATGTGCTCCCTGGTCGATACGGGCAGGCGTTGCACCTTTGCAGGAGCTTTTAAAGGATAAATATACCGAAATTGACGGAAAGGAAACAAACTTCACTCCCGTTTTTTTCAAAACAGAAAAATTCCGCCTTGTTGACAGCGGTTATCATCTTTACTCGGGTCTTAACGATGCCAATTCCAAATCCGTCACATGGGCGGTGCTTGAGGACAGAACAAACGGCAAAAAGCTTGCTGTAATGTCCACGCACTTCTGGTGGATGTTTGACGGTGAAGCAGATAATCTCCAGCGTATTGAAAATGCAAGAGAGCTGAAAACCCTTTGTGAAACTGTTTCAGCCGGGTATTCCGTTCCGGTGATAATCGGCGGTGATTTCAACAACGGTGAAAATGCCCCTCAGGGTGATGAACCATACCGCAAAATGCTTGAAATGGGGTTTACTGATGTTCGCTTTTCCGCAAAGGAAAGCACATCCGGTTTCACTCAGAGAGATTGTCTTTTACCCGGTGGCATACAGGACACAAGCGGTTTACCAAACCGTACCATTGATTATATTTTCTCAATTGGTAATTTATCTGCACAAAGGTTTGACATTCCATGCTCAGAAAAAGCATTGGCTTCTTCCGACCATCTGCCGCTTATTTTACATTTTGATATTTAGTATCCGAACCACGCCTTAAACGGTGAAAAACAGAAAGTTAGATAACTTCTATAGAAAAAAAGCAGTTTCCTCACGGAAACTGCTTTTTGTTAAATCATCAGCTTTTTACTGTATAACCTTATACATATCTTTAGCTTCGTCTTTTTTCACATGTTCTTCAAGGGACAAAACCTGAACCTTCAAAACATTTGTGCCGAAAAACAGGGTTATTTCGTCACCAATTTTCACTCTGTCACCGGGCTTTGCATTTTTACCATTAAGCTGTACACGGTCACCGCCACAAGCCTCATTGGCAACTGTTCTGCGTTTTATAAGCCTGGAAACCTTTAAAAACTTGTCAATTCTCATACTGTCCCTCCAAGGAGTTATGCTATTTTCCTGCAACAATAGCCTTAAGAGTTTTGCTTATTTTAAAAGCGGGGGCTTTTGTTGCCGCAATCTTCATAGGCTTTTTTGTTTTGGGGTTAACGCCCATTCTTTCAGCCTTCTGTTTAACTTCAAATGTACCAAAGCCGGCGAGAGTGATTTTATTGCCTGCCGCCAGGCTTTCCTGAACCGATGTAATAAAAGCATCTATTACTTTTTCTGAATCTCTTTTAGTGAAACCTGTTTTTTGTGCGATGATTGCTGCCAAATCTGTTTTGTTCATTGTTGCGAATTTCTCCTTTACTACTATAATATGCAGCCGTAAAAGCCGCATATTTTTTATATTCTACAGAAAAGGACAATTTCCTTCTTTTTTGTACAAAAACATTATTTTTTTCAAAGAAATGTTTAAATTTCTTTTTGAAATGTTTAAATTTCTTTTGATTTCGCTTCATCCCACAGTTCGTCCATCTCTTTAAGGGTCATGTTTTCAAGCTCTTTTCCCATTTCCCTTGCTTTTGTTTCAACATATTCAAAGCGTCGTATGAACTTTTTGTTTGATTCCTCAGCCGCCACCTCCGGATTCACATTCTGAAACCTTGCAACATTAACAACGGCAAACAAAAGGTCTCCGATTTCTTTTTCAATTTCCCCGCTGTTGCCCTTCTTTATGGCATCAAGAACTTCTTCAGCTTCCTCATGCACCTTTTCTATGCAGGAGGTAACATCATCCCAATCAAAGCCCACTTTTGAGGCTTTGTTCTGAATTTTATAAGCTCTCAGCAACGCCGGTAAACCTTTTGTAACATCACGCATAGAATCGGTAACTGTTGATATATCACGCTCACCGCGTTTAATTTTTTCCCAGTTATCAAGTACCTGGTCGGTGGTATCTGCCTGAACATTTCCAAAAACATGAGGGTGGCGAAGTATCATCTTTTTGGAAACAAGGTCGCACACATCATCAAAGGAGAACTTGCCGTCCTCCTTTCCCATTTCCGAAAGGAGGGTTATCTGCAAAAGTAAATCTCCAAGCTCATCTGCAAGCTTCATTCCGCCTTGCGGACAGGCATCTGCAACCTCATAAGCCTCTTCGAGAACATACTTTCTCATTGTTTCGTAAGTCTGCTCACGGTCCCAGGGACAACCTCCGGGAGCACGGAGCAGATGGGTTATCTCAAGGAAATCATTTATATCGTATTTGTCTTTAAATGTAAAGTCCATTTTTATACCTCTTAAATAAGCTTTATCTTTTTAAGCACAGCTGCAAGCTTTGCACCTTTTGGAAGATTGTATATTTCCTTTTCTGTAAGTGTCCCGGTTTTAAGAAGTGCAATAAGATACACCACCACGCCTACAGAAATGCCCACAGCGGTACATATTGCAGCTGATGTTCTTCCGCTACCCGTAACGCCTGACACAACAGTATTCACAGCCCATACGGCAACACCCATAAGACCTGCCGAAACAACCGGTTTCAGCACAAAATCCCTAATTGTAAAACCGGGTTTGGTAACCTTCACAACATAAAACAGGTTAAGAGCCATGTAAATGAAATAGCAGGCGGATGTACCAACCGCAACACCGTTAATGTTCACCTCAGGAATCACAAGAAGGAAATAGTTAATTATAACCTTTGTAACCCCTGCCACAGCTATGTTTATAACCGGTACAAGCACATTTCCCGTTGCCTGAAGTATGGAATTTGTAACAAGAACCACGGACACGCATACAATAGCGGGAGTAATGAGCCTCAGCAAAAACGCTGCATCATTACTGCCAAACAGCGTACTGAGTATAGGTTCAGCAAGAACACCCATACCAACCGCCCCCGGAAGAGCAAATATTACGGTAAATTTCACCGACATATGTGTTGTGTCTGAAACTGTTTTGAAATCCTTCCCTGTAAAAGCTCTTGCAATGGCAGGAACAAGAGGAAGACAAACCGCAACAACAAGTGCCGGAAGCAAATTAAGCATAGTTATAACCTTTGAGGTGTACATTCCGTACAAACTCGAGGTAATAACATCAATCTTTTCCGCCTCGGTCAAAACAACATTTTCCGCAAACTGCACGCATTTTTCAATCTGCTCTGCAGGAATCTGTAAAGCAATTTTCGAAAGCCTGTCGCCAATCTGCCACACATCAATAAGATTTGTAATTGTAAACACCGAAGCACTTACCGTAACCGGCAAAGCCACGGTAATGAGCCTTAAAAATACATTGCCCACCGATGGCGGAGCAAGGCTTGCATCAAGAGTGGAATAAATAGCTTTGCGTTTTCTGAAAAAGCATCCTATAAGGAACAACGCACCAAGAATGCTTCCAATGGTAACACCGCTTATTGCTCCTGCAGCACCATAAACAAGCCCTGAGCCCATAAACACATAAGCAAGAATTATACCTACAATAAGCTTTGTGGAGGATTCAATCAGCTCGCTGAAGGCTGTGGGGTACATATCCGAAAGCCCCTGAAAAAAGCCTCTGTACACACTCATAATTGCCACAAAAAAAATTGCCGGAGCAACCAGGCGGACACAAATTGCGTTGTCGCCATAATTTGCCGTCAGCTTTTCAGCACCGAAAAACAGCACCGCGGTACCCACAACTCCAACTACCGCAAACATCACATATGAAACATGGTGTATGCGTTTAAGCTCACGGAGATTGTTGTGTGCCGTGCTTTCTGCTATCATTTTTGCAATAGCCACAGGTAATCCTGCCGTTGCCACAGTAAACAGCCCGGAGTATATAGTGTAGGCTGAACTGAAATAACCCATACCTTCGTTTCCAAGAAGGTTTGTAAGGGGTATTTTGAAAAGCGCTCCTATAACCTTCACAAGAAGGTTTGCAACAACAAGTATCAGCGACCCTTTAAGCACCGACTGTCCTATTTCTTTTGATTTGTTTTTCAATTTATTACACCTCTGTCAATTATACAGCTTGTCTGTACATTATATTCACCGGAACACGATTTATACCGGTTCACCCTCCATATTGAACAGAGGAAGATATTCAAGGTAAACTATGTCGTCCCGTTTTGCAGCATCGCCCTCAGCAAGAACAGTCATTTTTCCTGCAACCTCACCGCCTGCAAGCTCAACAAGCTTTTCAAGGGCAAGAAGAGATTCTCCGGTGCTGATAACATCATCCACAATAAGGATTTTTTTGCCACGCATAAGTTCTGCATCCTTACCGTCAAGATAAAGCTTCTGGTCCCCCTGAGTGGTGATTGAGTTTACATTTGCTTCAAAAACGGTTTTCATATACAGCTTTGCTTTTTTTCTGGCAATAATATGTACTTTTTCGTCTAGAATTTTTGCCATTTCGTGAGCAAGCGGAATGCCCTTACACTCAGCAGTTAAAATAAAGTCATGTTCGGGAGCCTTTTCTGCCAGCGCTTTTGCACAGGCACAGGTAAGCTCATAATCGCCCAGTAAAACAAAGCCGGCAATCTGTAAGCTGTCAGATATAGGGCAAAGGGTAAGCTCACGGCTTACGCCACCGGGACATACAGTATAAGTTGTTTTCATTTAAAAACGCCTCCGTTTTTTTATTTTTTTCATACTCTTTATTGTAACACATTTTAACCGGTATGTCAACACAAAACAGCCAGCAACTCATAAGGTTGCCGGCTGATAGCATCTCTTTATTTATTCTGTATTCTCCTCAGTGCCTCATTCCGCACATCAAGTGTAGAAGGATGTATTGTCATTTTCCGTTTAAAAAGTGAGCCGATAGACTTTTCTGTTATCATAACAAGAGCTTCATCCAGGTTTTTCTTTGCCATTTCACGGCAAGGTGCCGACCAGTCAAGATACACATCTCTGCCGGGTTCAATAAGGTCTGATACATAAATAATTTTTTCAAGCAGACTCATGTTTTTTCTGCCGACAGTATGGTAAAAAACCGCGTCATAAATCTCTTTATCATCAATATCGTATTCCTCTTTCAGAAGAGCCGCACCCACCGGTCCGTGCCACAAACCCGGATTTTCCATAATTCCTTCATCGACCCCAAGCTCTTTTACAATTTCCTCCGCCCGGTTTCTGTCCATATTCTTTGCAAGGTCGTGCAAAAGACCCGCAACCCGTGCCTTTTCAACATCAGCTCCAAGACTCTGCGCAAGCTCAACAGCAACTGATTCTACACCTTTTGAGTGCAGATACCTGTCCTCCCTGAGCATCTTTTTAAGCTTTGCATCCATTTCCGCGTATGTCATAAAATCAATCCTTCATATAGCGAATGTTCCCTGATGTACTTTACAATACAGTCCGGAATTTCATTTCTGCCTTCACCGTTTCGTATTTCTGTAGATGAAACCTCGTGTGCGGGGCTGTCAAGAACATAAACCTTTGCACCGTACTTTTCTCTCTTTTCCCGGGCAATTTCCTCAACTGACTCACGCTCATCCTCGGTACGCACACCAACAACAAAAGCGCACTTTAAAAGCAATTCTTTCCATCTGTACCACTTTTCAAAGCACCGCATTGAATCACCGCCGATGATAAAATAAATTTCATCTCCGTTATAAATTTCCTTCAGCTCATCAATAGTTTCAAAAGTATACGAAGGGGTTTCCTTTTTATACTCTGCATCACATATTTCAAAGCCATACTCCTCTGCCACAAGCTTTGCCATATTCAGTCTGTGAATTCCCGCAGTCCCTGTGTTCTTGTGTGGCGGATTTGCCGAAGGAAGCATAACAATCCGGTCAAGCTTAAGGTATTCTTTTGCGTTTTTTGCCAGGAGAATATGTCCCATATGAGGCGGATCAAAGGTTCCGCCGAGAATACCGGTTTTCATCAAAATCACCCGTTTTAGATTTTTATTTTACGGTTTTTAGGCTCTCTTGCCTGACGGTAAAGAACAAACTTGAGCCCTATGCATTGCACCGGCTCAGCATAAAGCTCCTCAACACATATATCACAGGCTTCTCTTGCTGTCATAAGTGCGGTTTCAAGCACAGTTACCTTAATGAGCTCTCTTGCCTCCAGGGCGTCATCAAGCTGTTTAATTATATTTTCGGTAATTCCGCCCTTGCCTATCTGTGCTATGGGCGTTATGGTGTTTGCCATGGCACGAAGACCGGCTCTCTGTTTGCTTGTTATCATATTTTTCTATCCTTTCGGTATCTATTTAATACTTAGTATAATTAGTATACAAATTCAAACTCAATTTCGTAAAGATGAACAATATCCCCTTCCTTTACGCCTTCCTTTTCAAGAGCCTCAATAACTCCTTTTCGTCTGAGGGCATCCTGGAAGTGGTTAACCGATTCGTAATCGTCAAAGTTGGTAGAATCAATAAGGTATGAGATGTAACCTCCTTCAACATAGAATTCTCCGTTCTCCATCTTAACTGTAAACAGCTCGTCAGAATAGGTTTCCACAACATCCTCAACAACCTCGCAGAAATCCTCTTTTGGAATTTCGCAAAGCTTCTGATATGCATAGTTTATGAGTTCTTTTACACCTCGGTTTGTAGCTGCAGAAATCTCAAAAACAGTTATTCCCCTTTTTTCCATTTCTGCCTTGAACTCTTCAAGAAGCTCGGGGTACATTCCCAGGTCGGTTTTGTTTGCGGCAACAACCTGCAGCTTTCCCGCAAGCACACCGCTGTATTTTTCAAGCTCGCTGTTAATTTTATCAAAATCCTCTATAGGGTTTCTTCCTTCTATACCTGAAACATCCACAACATGAATGAGCATTCTTGTACGCTCTACATGACGAAGAAAATCGTGTCCCAGACCCACTCCGTCACTTGCACCTTCAATAAGTCCCGGAATATCTGCAACCACAAAACTGTTTTCGGGAGAGATACTCACAACGCCAAGATTAGGCTCAAGTGTTGTGAAATGATAATTTGCAATTTTAGGTCTTGCCGCAGAAATAACCGAAAGAAGGGTAGATTTTCCAACATTTGGAAAACCAATAAGTCCCACATCTGCAATAAGCTTAAGTTCAAGCTGAATTTCCTTGAATTCGCCCTTAAGACCGGGTTTTGCAAACTTAGGTACCTGACGGGTAGGTGTTGCAAAATGAGCGTTACCCCAACCGCCTCTTCCGCCACGGGCAGCTATGAAGCTGTCACCGTCGGTTGTTAAATCGGCAATAATTCTGTCAGTATTAATGTTACGGATAATTGTTCCGCAAGGCACCTTTATGATGATGTCCGCACCGTTTTTACCGTTGCAGCGGGCACCTGCACCTTGTGTACCGTTTTCCGCTTTATATTTCTTTTTGTATCTGAAATCCATAAGTGTTGCAAGAGTTTTATCGGCAACAAAAACCACATTGCCCCCGTTACCGCCGTCACCGCCGTCGGGACCTCCTGCCGCAACATACTTTTCTCTGTGGAAGGAAACTGCACCGTTACCGCCGTTGCCTGCCTCTATTGTAATTTTTGCTATATCAACCAGCATATAAAATCTCCTTCCTTTTATGCATAATAAATTTACGGTAAAAAAAACAGGGTTGTAACTCACGGTTACAACCCTTAAATGCGTTTTTTAGCCCGTAAGCTTAGTTTGCAGCTACCTCGTAAACGCTCACTCTCTTCTTGTCCTTGCCAACTCTTTCGAATTTAACCTGGCCGGAAACAAGAGCAAACAGAGTATCATCGCTGCCCTTCTTTACATTAACTCCGGGATGGATTTTTGTACCTCTCTGTCTTACAAGAATGTTTCCTGCAAGAACATACTGACCGTCTGCTCTCTTTGCGCCAAGACGCTTAGATTCGCTGTCACGACCATTCTTAGTACTACCAACACCCTTTTTATGAGCGAAGAACTGAATACTGATTCTTAACATCAGGTTTACCTCCAATCTTTTGGTAATTAAATATGTTGTCTTTTAACTTTAATGTTTTTGGGGAAATCCTCTTCCCACATTTCCATAGTGAGCAAAAAACCTTCAAGTACCTTGTATGCACCTTCCGGAGCATTGCTTTTTCCGGATAAATCACAGACTATTCTGTTATTTTCTCCATCCTCTACGGAAAACGAATTTTCAAGACACATTGCATCCTCAATAACAGCATTAACACATTGTGCAGCTCCGGAAACCGCTGCGCAGAGAATATCCTGCCCGCTTTCTGCTGTGCCGGCATGACCCGAAAGTTCAAACCCCACAACCTTTTCTTCCGAAACCTTAAAAACTGCTTTAATCATGATGCACACCTTCTCAAGCAAAATTAAGCATTGATAGCTTTGATTTCAACTTTAGAATAGTTCTGTCTGTGACCTTTGCGTCTTCTATAGCCTTTTTTGGGCTTATACTTGAAAATTTTAACCTTCTTGCCCTTAACATCGCCAAGAACAACAGCATCAACGCTTGCACCTTCAACAACGGGAGCGCCGAACTTAGTGTTTTCGCCGTCAACAATAGCAAGAACATCAAACTTAACAGCAGCATCAGCTTCCATGCCAAGCTTTTCAACGTAGATAACGTCACCAACGCTTACATTGTACTGTTTACCGCCTGTTTCAATAACTGCGTACATTCTGATTACACCTCCACTAACAATCTCGCCGGATCGCAGGCAGAAGCACTTTTGCTTCATTTCCGGAGCCTGAACCGTGCGGCTACCGTGTTATTATATCACACATTGACCTGTTTGTCAAGCATTTTTTGATATTTTTATGCACTGCTGTTGATTTTTGGTGGAATGTTATGTTAAAATAGATAATATATTCATTTGTCGGGCGACCACACAGGGTCGCCCCTACGTTTTGTCCGGACAGGTGACGGTTCTGTGTCTTGACAAAAACAGATGCAATAATTTTCACTTTAGCTACACCTCTGCTACCGTCCTGTCATCCTGAGTGAAACGAAGGATCTCATATCTTACCGGTTTGCACTGCAGACATCAGACTATCACCGCATCGGTCCATTTGTCAAGCTTTTTTTGAGATTTTTATTCCTTTTACAGCATAACCAATAAAATACATAAACAAAACTCCGCAGATATATTCTGCGGAGTTCACTTATTTACACTATTTTACCTTCAAGGTATTCAAGGGATTTTGCTACCATTTCGTCGCCAAGCTCTTTTGATGCCTCTGCGGCACTTCTGGTAAACCAATGGTTAATATCTCCAAGTCTTTCAAGCTTTACCGCTTCAGGATAAAGCGACATCAGAATGGAGCATTCATATTTACCTGCGTGGTCGTAGCCTGTGGCATTCTGCACCTCGGTGCTCATTGTGGGAATTATCTTAATCCACGCAAAGGGGTCATCACCACCGCCAAGGTCATCGTAATAATTGGCATAGTTTTCACTACCCCACCAGCCTTTTCCCTGGGTTTTTTCAAGGTAGCGCATAATTGCTCGCTGTGATGCTTTCATGTAAGAAAGGGTCATGGGCTTTAAATTTTCCTGTTCAAACTGATGGTGAATAACCACATAAATGTTGCGCAGACCTGCATTAAGCATCCCGGTAAAAATCTGAAACAGATAGGCTTCAAAAACATCCTCTTCAATGTGCACGGTACCGCTTGTTTCATCGGCAACGGCATAGCTTGCGGGGCTGTAATAAATTGAAGGTGCTATCATAATTTCCTTCTTTTCAGCCAGTTTTTTCACAAGACCCTCCGCAATAAGGGTGTCGCACCCATAAGAGCAATGGGGACCGTGATATTCAACTGTTCCGCCGCACATTACAAAAGGAATTCTGTTTTCCTTAACCCGGTTAAGCTCTTTGGGAAAGCTCATATTAAATTCCACAATAACCCCTCCTTATTCAGAATAGCCCAGAGTGGTATAATAGGCAAGGTTAGTCTGTCTGTTATCCAGTCTGCCATACTGCAAAACTATGGGGGTATTGCTTGTGACCTTCATAGCATACTGCGTCTCAAAAGGCACTACAAAACCGCACATATCTTCAAGATTGTTCATTCTGAAGCATTTTACACGGTTTGCCCCTACCTGCCATTTTATATCATTAAAGCTGTCTTTATCGGTAAAATAAATTTTAACGGATATTTCCGCATCCACATCGGAATCGTTTACAATAATCACCGATTCATGTCCCTTAAGCACACCTTCCCCTTCCATGGGAAGCTCGCAGTCGGGAATTATCCATTCTTTTTTTCCTATTGCCATAACAAAAACTTCCTTTTTTATTAGAAATCAAGCTCAATAATGCCTTTTTTAAGGTAATCGGTCATAGCTGTGCAACCATCTTTTGTAATTGCAACACCCTTTTCCCAACGAACACCAAAGCTGCCGCCGGAAATGAAACTGTCAACCTGGAAGGTCATATTTTCTTCAAGCATATAGTCGGAATCTGTTTCCATCCAGGGTGGCTCAACCTCAATCATACCGGTACCGTGGCAGGGACCGTAAACATAGTTTTCCTTAAGCCCTGCATCAACATACATCTGATAGAAGCCTTTTGCAACATCACTTGCCATAACGCCCGCTTTAAGCTGGTCAACTGTCCACTCGTGTGCCTGACGGCAGAACTCAACAATTCTTCTTCTCTCTCCTTCAAGCTTACCCATAACAACCGGCAGACCTGTTGCAGGAGAATATCCGTCAATTTTTGCTGAAAGGTTAAGCTGAACAATATCACCCTTGTTGATTGTTCTGTAACCGGAACGGCTGATGGCGTGGCTTGTGGATTTTTCACTGAATACATACATAGGAAGACCTTCGTATTCTGCGCCTTCCTCGTAAATTACTCTCTGTGCAATACCAACCATCTGAAGCTCGGTAACTCCGGGTTTAAGGTGGCGGATAACCTCATCTGTTGCGATATCAATAATACGGAAGCCTTCCTTGATACAAGCAAGCTCGTTTATGCTCTTAATCTTTCTCAGGTTAACCATTATGTCGTTGCATTTTACAATTTCCGCCTCAGGGTAGCTGTTTTTAAGCCCTTCGTAAATGGGAAGTGTGCATTCAACATAGCTGCCAAGACCGATTTTTATTTTATCACCGGTAATGCCAAGTGCCCTGAACACATCGTTAAAGGTGTTTGCCTTAAGCTCGGGATAGGAAGGGTCAGCTGATTCTCTGAACTCTCTCAGGCAGAAAACCTTATCAATTTTTCCCACATCCTTTGCAAAAATAACACATTCGGGGCCTACCAGAAGAGCCGCCTCACCGTTTGCCGCAATTGCAACGCCTGCTCGTTCAAACAAGGGCCAGAAACCGCTGAAATATCTGGCGTTTGCATAGTCAGACTCAGTTGAGCAAACAACCATAACATCCAGACCTTTTTCCGCAACAAGCTTTGCCGCCTTTGCAATTCTTTCCTTGTACTCATAATCAGGAATACAAATTCTTGCCATTATAAACATCTCCTTTTTTTGATTTACATAGTACACGCTATTATAATTATACAACGAATTTTCTGTTTTGTATTTAGATTATATTAAAGTTTTTTTGCATAATATTAAATATATTGAATTTTATTCAACTTTTTTGTTGCTTTTTTCAAAAAAAGGTGGTACAATGGATACAAAGAGGTGATTTTTTGTGGAATTCAAACTGAAAAAATTTGAAAATGCCCTTACCGTCAGCCGTATTGCAAACATACATTATTTTGAATTTGCAAAGCAGTATCATACATTTAAGGATACTCACTCATTCCGCGAGCTTGTGTTTGTGGACAGCGGCTTCATTACCGTGGAATCCGAGAACTATTGCGGTTTTCTTAAAAGCGGTGAGTTGCTTATACATAAAGCCGATGAAACCCATTCGCTGAGCTGCCCCGAAAACGAGGCTTCAAATGTAATTATTATCGGTTTTGAATGTAAATGCGAAGAGCTTGACATTTTCTCTTATGCTCCCACTCCACTTTCAAATATTCAGAAAAAAATTCTTACCGAAATAATAAAAGAAGGCAGAAGTGTTTTTATGCCACCTTTTGATGTACCCAATCAGAAGGATATGAAAAAACGAAAGGACTATCCCTTCGGAGCGGACCAGATGATTAAAATTAAGCTTGAAACCTTTTTTATAGAGCTTATACGCAGCCGTATGGGTATTTCAAACGACGAAGCCGGTGATATTTCCGATGACAAAATTAACGAAATCTGTTACTACATCAATGAAAATTTCAAAGAAAAAATAAGTCTTTCGGAGCTTTGCTTCATTTTCGGAACAAACAAAACCACCCTTTGCAAGCGGTTCAAAGCTGTTTGCAACGAAACCGTGGTTTCCTACATTAACCGACTTAAAATAAAGGAAGCCAAAAAGCTTTTACGCCAGGGCAATTACAACCTGACGGAAATCTCTTCTATGGTGGGCTTTTCTTCTCTTCACTATTTCAGCCGGATTTTTAAACAACACGAAAACTGCTCTCCCACCTCTTACATAAAAACAATAAAATCCCGTTTTATGGATTAAAAAAGAAGCCGAAAATCTTCGGCTTCTTTTGTTTTATATGAATTTCTTCAACCTTCGGTTTCAGAATGACATTTCAGGTTAATGGTATTTCCTCTCCCTTTTGTCATTCTAATGGAGCAAAGCGATTGAAGAATCTTAATATTTTCCCCCAGTGCCACCCCCCAAAACTGAATTTATTTTACATTATTTTTTTGAGAACTATTGCAAAAATGCATTTTTTGTGATACTATAATTAAAATAGTTTTTTATTTGTGATATAAACAATATAATAAATCACAAGAAAGAAGGAACAACTTTATGATAAAAAGAATCTTATGTTTTGTTTTGGTTATAGTAACTATTTTATCAAGTTTCTGCATTGATGCAAGTGCAAACACATCACTATCAGAAGATTCAGCCAAGAAATTTCTTAGGTTTTTATCTGGGAGTCCTACATATACTCCAAAAGACGATAATGCTTTTTATAAACTCTTAACTGGTCGAACCGAAGAGGAAGAGATTAAAAATTCTTTTCTGCTGTTAGTTTATAAAACTATCGATGAGAATTTATATGAAAAACGCTTAATATCCATACGAAAAGAACTGGAAACTTATTCAAAAAACTACACAGAGCAAACCATAATTGATATCGCTCTGGATGTAACTATAGACACCATTATTGAAGCTTCTGAATTACCTTCCCTTGATAAAAATGATCTTAAGGATATCGTTGCTGCTTTTGAGTGCATTGCAGGTATTTTTAATATGCGAAATTCTAATAGAGCTAAATATTTTAATGCAATGATTGGTATTGATCCCAATGATGATTTTTTTGATCTAATCTCAGATGCAAATGCTCTTTCTCTAGGGATAATGCAATCGGACAAGGAGTTATTAGACGAGTGGATACTGTATATAAGAAGTATTGATAATATAAAATCAAGCACAACAAATAACATACAAATTCAACCACCTAATATAGATGGCTATTTTAATTATTCATGTAAAATCACCTTTGATTCTAATTGTAACGATATTAGTGATTATACATATACATATTATTCAAATCAAGATAACTGGCATGTTCCTACTATGATACGCTCAGGATATATTTTTTGTGGCTGGTATTACGACAGTGCATGCACGCAAAGTGCCACTGGAACAGTGACATTAGATTCAGATAAGACTTTTTATGCAAAATGGATTAAAAGAGATTTGAAAATCACATTAAACTCAAATTGTCCGTATGTTTCTAATAAAACTATTATTGTTGATCTGCTAGATAATAGCACTACTACACTTCCAGATCTAACCCGCAATGGATATATATTTACCGGATGGTATTTAGATGAGGCTTGCACCAATAAAATGCCAAGTACAATGGCTATTACATCAGATTTAACCTTATATGCCAAATGGGTTGCTCAATTTACGACTGAAATAGTTGGAGGGAAAATTAAAATAAATGGAATTGCAGTATATAAGGTTGTAAATGGAACTACCATAAAGGATATAACAATTCCAAACACAATTGATGGTATAACCGTAGGATATTTTGATGTAAATAACCCTACTTGCTCAAGTATATCTATAAAAGATGCATCTGAAATGTCTATAATTTCATGGGTACCAGATTATAATCCAAACACTTCATTAAAGCAAATAAACATTGAAAATAGTAATGTAACACTTAGTCAATTTGGGTATTTCCAAGGATTACATACAATAACAATCAAAAATTCAAATGTCGAATTAAATGGTTTTAATAATTGTACATCTTTGAGAAATGTTGATTTTGATCAAGTAAGTAGCATTGAAGGTTTTTCAAACTGTGGTGCGTTAGAAACATTAATATTTTCAGAAAAACTCCAAAAACTAAATTATGCTTTTTCGAGATGTGCTCGAATAAGAAAAGTTAGTATTCCAACAGGAACAACATCCGTGAAAGGGTCTTTTATCGGATGTCCGAATTTGTCTGAGGTTTATGTATCGTCTACGGTGACTGACCTTGAAGGTGATTCGGATAGTTTCTCTTTCTCAAATTCCAATAATGCTATAATTACCATTGATGATAACAATCCTGTATATAAGATTGACAACGGTGCCATTATTGATACTACAAAAAAGACACTGTTTCTCTATCCCAAAAAAACAAGTGCAACAACATATACAGTTTCTGAAGGAATTGAAACAATTGCTCCATATGCTTTTAGAAATAACTCGAAGTTAACTTCTCTTATTATAAAAGAGGGCATGGTAACCATTGGTAATTATGCCTTTAGTGGATGCACAAATTTATCCGATATAACAATTCCTAAAACTGTTTATAATTGTGAATTAAATGCATTTCAAAATACAAAATGGTTATCTCAACAGCCCGATGGTCCTTTAATTATAGGCGATGGATTAGTTATAGAATTTCGCGGAAGTAGTGATGCAGAATATATAGAATTTCCTATTGGAACAAAAAAAATTAGTTGTAGCTTGCAAAAATGTACAAATCTTAAAGAAATTTATCTTCCGGATGGATTAAAGTCTCTGCGACTAGAATGTAGCCCATGTTTTGGTTCTGGAGGATGCATTGAGTTAGAAAAAATTAACTTTCCTAAAAGTTTAGAGTATTTTGATATAAAAGGAGAATATCCATTTGCAGGATGTTATAAGTTGAAAGAAATTTATATGCCGGATTCTCTAACTGTGGCAAATGGCCATGCTGACGGAGCTATGCGCACCTTTGAACATTGTGCAAGTCTAGAAAAGGTAAAACTATCAGATAAAATCGAAACAGTAAACTACTATATGTTTCAGTTTTGTGAAAATTTAAGAGAAATATCGTTACCCAAGATTTTAAAAACAATCGAAGAAGGTGCATTTTATGGATGTCGCAAATTACAGGAGGTGGAAGTGCCTATAGGCACAGAATATATTGGATACTGCGCATTTGCATCTTGCGATTCCCTAAAAACGCTAATTATTCCTGATACCGCAACTAAATTTGAACTATTGCCAAGCGGTCCAGCTTCTTTAATTAGTAATAGCAAAAATGTTACAATCTACGGTAGTGAAAATTCACCTGTTCTGCAACATCTAAAAGCAAACGAACCCATATCTTATACAAAATATCACCCGAATGGGAACTATGAGCATATTAAAGGTCATTCTTATGTCAAAATCGGCAAAGGAAATACCTCTGTCATAGGGCACGATATCAACTTAGACACAAACATAGAACTTCCAGATTCTATATACGGAAATACCTTGACAGAAATAGATTCTTCTGCTTTTGAAAGTTGCAGTTATTTACAAAGTATTGTTATCGGAAATGGACTTTTAGAAATTAAGGACTCAGCTTTTAAGAATTGTACAAATTTAACTAGTGTTGTTTTACCCGAATCTGTTAGAAATATTGCAGAAAATGCTTTTGAGGGATGCAAAAACATTACTATAACTTGTGTTAAGGGATCATATGCTGAACAATACGCTCAAGAAAATAGTATAAACCACACAACAGTAAACTGTATAAGTTCTTTTAAAAATAAAACATTTAGATATAAGGCAACTACTTTACCAGATGACTATGTATTTCCACATGCAAAATATGTCGATGTTAGAAACTTAAAAGATGAGAGTATCGATGCTAATATTTTTTATGCCGTTTATTCTTCTAATAATCAAGTGATTGGTATTAAAAGCAAGGAAGTTTGTTTGACTCCAGGCAAAAATTTTATAACTTTTGATGATTTGATTGAAGATGAAACTATATTTAAAATTTTGACATGGGATGAAAATCTAACTCCTTTATCTGACATACTTGAATCTAATTAAATAATTTAATCTAGCATCTACTATAAATACTCTTTTGCAGAAATAAAAAAACATTTATTAGTATAAAAGCCAAGAATGGAACATATTAAAAAGCACAGACAAAAAAGTCTGTGCTTTTTAATTATTCATTGTGTGACAGTGGGAATAGGAACAGTGTCACAGTCTGACGTGTCACTCATTCAAAACTTCATGACAGTGGGGACATGTGTGACAGTGTGGACGTGCCATTTTTGTCACATTTTATATCTCTTTCCTTTTTCTGTTTAAAAAGAGCATGGTTCCGCCCGCTATTATACAGCACAATGCCACAAGCTGAGAAACACGGAAGGGTCCAACATAAAGGCTGTCTGTACGAAGGGCTTCAATCCACACTCTGCCCATTCCGTACCAGAGCATATAAAACCAGAACAACTGGCCGTGATACTTTTTCTTTTTCCGTACAAGAAACAATATAAGAAAGCCCAGGGCATTCCACAACGACTCATAAAGGAAGGTAGGATGTACAAAAATCATTTTTCCCTGTTCCACAACTCCCATTTTCCAGGGCAAATCTGTTACTCTTCCGTAGGCTTCGCAGTTCATGAAATTACCCCATCTGCCAATGCTCTGACCAATGAAAAAACCGCCTACACCAATATCCGCAAGTGCAAAAAAATTCACCTTTGCCCATTTGCAGTAAAAATATCCTGCAAGGATGCCGGCTATAAGTCCGCCATAAACTGCAAGTCCGCCGTTCCATACGGCAACTATCTCAAAAAGATTATTTTTGTACTGACTCCAGTTAAAAACCACATAATAAAGCCTTGCGCCAACAATGGCAACCGGTGCCGCTACAAGTACAACATTTGCAATATGGTCAGGGTTAAGCCCGGTTCTTTTTGCCTCTGCATATCCGTAAAACACCGCAAGACAAAACCCCACGGCAATTATAATGCCGTACCAGTAAATTGGCTTTTCACCAATTTCAAACGCCACGGGATTAAGCAAAAGCTCTTTTCCGAAAAAAATCACCTTATTCAAAATTAAACATCTCCCAGCTGTTGTAAATAATCGCTGCCGGTTTTAAGACCCTCAAAATTTGTCTGTCTCAGGGCTTCATAAACCACAATGGCAACCGAGTTTGAAAGGTTCAGCGACCTTGTTTCGTCACGCATCGGAATACGTATACAGCTTTCCTCGTGGTTTTTCAGCAGACTTTCAGGAAGTCCGCGGGTTTCCCTGCCGAAAACAAAATAGTCACCATCGCAAAACCTCTTATCGCAGTAATTCTGTGAGGATTTTGTGGTGCAGTAATAAATATTCCCTGCACCGCTGTTTTTTTCAAGGAACTCCTCAAAATTTTCATAATAGGTAATATCAAGCAGATGCCAGTAATCAAGACCGGCGCGTTTAAGCTTTTTGTCGTCAATCTCAAAACCCATAGGTTTTATTATATGAAGCCTTGCCCCGGTTACCGAACAGGTACGGGCAATGTTGCCGGTATTCTGTGGGATTTCCGGCTGATGAAGGACAATATTAAACATATTTCTCGTTCCTTTTTAATCTAAATCCACGCTGTCAAGGATTGCTCTTACAATTGCCTTGGCGGCTTTTTTCTGATATTTTTTCGATGTGATTTTTTCGCGGTCATCTTCATTTGTTATAAACCCAAGCTCAACAAGTACCGCAGGAGCAACTGTTCCTCTTATAACCGCGAGCTGGTCACCGTTCTGCACATCAAGATTCTCGGTTTCAAGGGCGTCACAAAGCTCGGTAAGTATGTTTGCTGCAAGGGTTTTAGATTTTATCCAGGGCTTTTCAACATCTTTTTCTTTACCGTAAAACACCATGGTTCCGTTTACATCCTCGCGGCCTGCTTCCATGGCATTTGAATGAATGCTCACAAACAAATGCGCTTCTTCCTCGTTGGAAATTATACATCTTTCACCTAAAGAAACCCTGTCGTCACCATCACGGGTCATAACAACGGTTACACCTTCATCTTCAAGATATTCCTGAACTTTAAGTGCCACCGCAAGGTT
>JAZQCS010000080.1:0-9649 GCA_045546415.1 Clostridia bacterium
AGAGCGGAGAAGGGTTCTTCATCGCTTGCTTTTCTTTCGTATTCTTCACCGCTGTCATCGTTAGGAAGAACACCCTTAATTGCAGGAATATCAAGAGGAGAAGGCATGTAGTCAATAACTGCATCAAGAACCTTCTGAACACCCTTGTTTCTGTAGGATGTACCACAAACAACGGGAACAAGCTGTAAGTTTATTGTTGCAACACGAAGTGCTTTTTTGATTTCTTCTTCAGAGATTTCTTCACCTTCGAAGTATTTGTTCATAAGTTCTTCGTCTGTTTCAACAATTGCTTCCATCATGCTGTCATGATATTCCTGAGCCTTATCTGCCAAATCAGCAGGAATGTCTTCTTCGGAAATATCAACGCCCTTATCATCATTGTAGATGTAGGCTTTCATCTTTACAAGGTCAATAATGCCCTTGAAATCGTCCTCAGCACCAATAGGAAGCTGGATGGGACAAGGATTACAATGTAATCTGTCCTTCATCATCTGAACAACATTATAGAAGTTTGCACCCATAATGTCCATTTTGTTAACATAAACCATACGGGGTACACCGTATTTATCGGCCTGACGCCATACTGTTTCAGACTGAGGCTCAACACCGCCCTTTGCACACAAAACGGTTACGGAACCGTCAAGTACACGAAGAGAACGCTCAACTTCTACTGTAAAGTCAACGTGTCCGGGGGTATCAATAATGTTGATACGGTGTTCGGGATACTGCTTTTTGGAGCCTGACCAATGACAGGTAGTAGCCGCAGAGGTAATTGTAATACCTCTTTCAGCTTCCTGCTCCATCCAGTCCATTGTTGACTCACCGTCATGTGTTTCACCCATCTTGTGGTTAACACCGGTGTAGTAGAGGATACGCTCGGTAGTGGTTGTTTTACCTGCGTCGATATGCGCCATGATACCAATGTTACGGGTTAACTGAAGAGAATATTCTCTTGCCATGGTATCGTTTCCTCCTTTTCTTAAGGATTATAAAACTTATGCTGCCGGATGGCACGGCATAAATTTTATAATCTTACCATCTGTAATGAGCAAAAGCCTTGTTGGCTTCAGCCATTTTATGAGTATCTTCGCGTTTCTTAACTGCTGCGCCGGTGTTGTTGATAGCGTCAAGAATTTCTCCGGAAAGTCTTTCCTTCATTGTCTTTTCGCCACGGGCACGTGCATAAAGTGTAAGCCAACGCAAACCTAATGTCTGTCTTCTCTCAGGTCTTACTTCGATCGGAACCTGGTAAGTAGCACCACCTACACGGCGAGCTTTAACCTCCAGTACGGGCATAATGTTTTCCATTGCCTCTTCGAATACCTCAAGAGCGTCCTTGCCGGTCTTTTCAGCGATGATGTCAAAAGCTTCGTAAACAATCTTCTGAGCAACACCTTTTTTACCGTCAAGCATAACATTGTTGATAAGCTTTGTTACCAGTGTACTGTTGTACATGGGGTCTGCCAAAACTTCTCTCTTAGCTATAAATCCTCTTCTGGGCACTTTTCTTCCCTCCTTCATATTTAATGATTTTCACAGGTACTCGGCAGATTTTCTGCCGTCAAATGCCGCACCGGATTCATAACATAAACAAAATTTATATATAAATCCTTCAGCAGCACTTCTTGGATTAGTGTTACTGTGGATAAACTTCAAAACAAATGAATTTAACCACACGACCTTAAAAGATTACTTCTTAGGTCTCTTAGCACCATACTTGGACCTTGACTGCATTCTCTTCTGTACACCCTGAGTATCAAGAGTACCACGGATAATATGGTATCTAACACCGGGTAAGTCCTTAACTCTACCGCCACGGATAAGCACAACGCTATGCTCCTGAAGGTTGTGACCTTCACCGGGAATGTAAGCACTGACTTCAATACCGTTGGTAAGACGAACTCTGGCAACCTTACGAAGCGCTGAGTTGGGCTTCTTGGGTGTCATGGTTTTAACAGTTGTACATACACCTCTCTTCTGGGGAGAGCTGATATCTGTAGAAACCTTGTGAATTGAGTTAAGTCCCTTCTGAAGAGCAGGAGCAGTAGATTTCTTAATTACTGTTTCACGGCCCTTACGAACTAACTGGTTAAATGTAGGCAATATTTTCACCTCCTGTATATAGTTTACATGGTACTTTGCATAGTCTTTGCAAATTATACCTCGTATATTATAACAAATAAAACAATAAAAGTCAAGTGTTTTTTTGAAAATTTATTTTTTCCTTATTAACATAGCAAAAACCGACAGATTTCACTCTGTCGGTTTTTTGATTTATCCGAAATAGCTTTCCAGCCCTTTTATAATACCCAAAACAATCTTTTTACGGTATTCCTCTGTTTCAAGCAGAGCATCCTCTTCAGGATTCGTCATAAAGCCTACCTCTGCAAGGATTACCGGAACCTCTGACCAGTTAAAGCCTGTCATATCGTTGCGTACCGAAATGCCGCGGTTTATTGCACCTGTTTCTGCAATAATCCCCTCAAGAACAAGCTCTCCCGCTCTGCGGCTTTCACCGGCAACCTCATTGCTTACATACTGATTTCCCGGCACAAGCATGGAAACTCCGCTGACCGATGCATTATTGCTGCCATCCGCATGAATTTTCACCGATATATCTGCATTCAGCTCGTTTCCGAAAACCGCCCGGTCAATGTTTGACTTGTCGGTTTCGTGACCTGTCCGTGTCATATGTACAACGGCTCCTTTTTCCGCAAGTGCCTGCTGAAGAAGCAGAGCTATTGCAAGGTTAAGCTCTTCCTCAGTCTGGTTTGCTCCTCTTGTTCCCGAAACAAAAGCACTTTTTGTCTGCGAGCTTCCGGGGGCAATAGCTTCCTGACGGCTTATACCGCTTATTCCGTGCCCGGCATCAACAACAATTGTTTTTCCTTCAAGCACCGATACCGGTTCTTTTTGCTCCGGCTCCTGCACAACCGGTTCGGGCTCTGCCGGTTCCTCCGGTGGCGTTACATTTTTTGTACAACCGCTGACAATCAGCATTCCGAGACATATAAACAATAAAACCTTTTTCATTATCTCCAACCCCGTTTTGACTCATAAGCCACAATGAATTCACGGTTTGCCCGTTCAATGTCATTTAACATTCCTTCGTGGAAATTTTCATTCTTTACATACCAGCTTTTTCCATTAAAATAAGTAATGAACGGCTCGGTTTTGAATATGTAGCCATGACGGGCATAAATTTCGTTACGGATAATTGCAACCTCTTCCTTTGTGTGCTTGTCAAGGTCTGCCTCTGTTATAAGCTTTTCGTTGCTGGGGAAAAGGAAATCACTTTCCGGTTCCTCTTCGGGAAGCTGTACCTCAGGCATATAGCCGGATTTAACCCAAAGCTGATAAGTTGTTCCGGAGCCTTCCGAAACCTTGACGGATATTGTCATATCCTCGCGGTCAAGAGTTGCCTCTGCCGGCACATATTTCGACTGTCCCACAGTTTCTGAAAGCTCGGAAAATTCAAAAGAGTTTTCTCCGGTAAATATAATATTATTCCATTTTATATCCCCTTCAACCTGTCCGAACAGATTCCCCGGCACAGCTCTGAGCACACCCTTGCCACCGTTACCGTCAAAGCTTATTTCAAGCTTTGCGCCATACATGGAAGAACGGTCACCTCTTATCCATGTGCCTTCAAGGATATCACCAAGAGATTCCTTGCCTGCTTCAGGTTCTTTCTCTTTTTCACCAAATATACTTTCAATTATAGCAGACAGCTTTCCGCCTTCTTCATTATTTCCGGTGATCATTTTTACCGGCAAACAGCCCGACAGTACAAAAGACATTGCAATAGCTGCCGCAAGAATTCTTTTTTTCATTAGTTACCACGCCTTTCTGTATTTAAAAAAATGCAGAAACAGTCGTTTGTTTCTGCATTTAACCACGCCTTAAAGCACTTTGCTCAGGAACAACTGTGTTCTTTCGTTCTGGGGATTTGTAAAAATCTGTTCAGGAGTGCCTTCCTCCATAATTACGCCTTCATCCATAAAAATCACACGGTCAGCAACCTCACGGGCAAAGCCCATTTCATGAGTTACCACAACCATTGTCATCCCTTCTTTTGCAAGGCTTTTCATAACAT
The DNA here is from genome assembly GCA_045546415.1 of Clostridia bacterium. Taxonomy (GTDB): domain Bacteria; phylum Bacillota; class Clostridia; order RUG12999; family RUG12999; genus RUG12999. The sequence goes on from JAZQCS010000080.1 coordinate 4,097, forward strand.
CAAGCACCTCGCCTACCATTTCGGGGTCAAGTGCCGATGTTGGCTCATCAAACAGCATTACCTCGGGGTTCATACAAAGAGCGCGAACAATGGCAACACGCTGCTTCTGTCCGCCCGAAAGCTGGGAAGGATAAGCATAAGCCCTGTCCTCAAGTCCCACTCTTGCAAGAAGCTCAAGAGCTTTCTTGTCAGCCTCTGCCTGGGGAATTTTAAGGAGCTTTGTAACCGCAAGGGTCATATTTTTAAGAATTGTCATATGCGGAAACAGATTAAACTGCTGAAAAACCATACCCATGCGCATTCTCATTTTGTTAATATCAACCCTGGGATTCATAATATCTGTGCCGTCAAAAATAATCTGCCCGCTTGTGGGCTCTTCAAGGCGGTTAAGCGAACGAAGGAATGTGGATTTACCGGACCCTGAAGGACCGATAACAACAACCACCTCGCCTTTTTTGATGCCGGTGGAAAGACCGTTCAGTGCCTTGATTTTACCGCCGTTGTAAAACTTGCAGAGGTCAACGGTTTCAATAAGGTAATTAGCGTTCACTATTTCTCAATCTCCTTTCCAGTATGCTTACAAGCTTAGAAAGCAACAATACCATAGCAAGATATATAAGTGCCACCGCAACAAGCGGCATAAAAGCACTGTATGTTGCCGCACGTATTGCATTACCTGCATACATAAGGTCGCCCAGGCCAATATAAAAAGCAATTGATGTTTCTTTAAGCAAAACAACAAATTCGTTTGCAAGAGCAGGCAACACATTTTTAAATGCCTGAGGAAATACAATGTGCCACATTGTCTGCATATATGTAAAGCCAAGGCTTCTTCCCGCTTCAATCTGACCGTTATCTATGCTCATTATTCCGCCTCGGACAATTTCCGCAACATATGCACCGGAATTTAAGCCAAAACAAATAACTGCCGCAATAAACTTATCAATTCCTATAGGCATGAAGATTACAAAATAAATAATCATAATCTGTACTACTACAGGAGTTCCTCTTGTAACAGTAAGATAAAGCTGACACAGAGCATTCATTATTCTCAGCAAAAAACCGTGTTTTGCCATTTTCAGGTATGTACAACGTACAAAAGCAACCACAAAACCAATGATAATGCCTATAATCAGTGCAAAAAAAGTAAGCTTTATTGTCGTCCATAAACCCGTAAAGATTGTTTTCCATCTGTCATAATCTATAAAATTTCTTTTAAAATCTCTTTTAATTCCATTCCAGCTTTTCAGTAAAACACCGGAAGTATCCGGCTTTGCCGAATTTCTTTTTAGCTCAATACACTGGTTAAAACCCTTATTTACATTTGCCGAAAGAATTTCTCTTTCTTCCGTACCATCGCCCAGTTTATAGGTTTTTATTTTATCTACTTCTTCAGCCAAAGTAACAATGCCGCCATAAATTGCGTCAACAGTTTTATCGTCTGCATAAACCCGCATACCTTCTTCGGTATCATAAACAATTATGGTACATTCCACATTTTTTTGTTCTGCTTCTTTCACTATATCTTGTAATTTTTTTTCAAACTCCAATTTAAAATCCAGAGCAGATTTAAACATTGTCCCGTTTTTTTTGCGAACATCAGAGCTCATAAAATCGTTAAGCTCCGGTGTTATGGCTTTGTATACATCAAGTGTTTCAACTTTACACTCAAGAACAATGTCCTTTTCGTTACCATACTGCATATTGTTAATAATCACATTATTTTTTTCTGCAATATATTTCAATGGCTTTGTTGTTGCCATAGCATCAAACTGCACATTAACAAGCTCCTGTGCTTCCTCTTTTGTAAGCTCTTGTGCAGTTGTTTCAGACATGATTTCATGTACAAGTGCACCTGATACTGCAGCAATCATAAGTACTACTGCTAAAATAATTCCTATTTTCTTTTTAGTCATTATTTTTCTCCTTTCTGTTTATTAAGCCGTTATTTTAAACGCAAAATTTTTGCATCTAAAATAACGGCTCAATAATTGCTACAAAAAACCTGCTTAATACCTTATAAAAGGCAGAAGGAATCCTTCCGCCTTTTATAAAGAAAATTTTAAAATAATTATTCAGCCTTAATGTACTTTGCAATTATTTCATCAATTTTGCCATCTTCTGTAAGCTTTTCAAGTGCTGCGTTTATCTTGTCAAGAAGTTCTGTGTTGTCCTTTGCAATTGCAATTGCATAGTCCTCAATTGCATATTCTGTATCAAGAATTTTAAGACCCTCGTTTTCTGCTACAAAAGCCTTTGCCGGCTCATTGTCAATAATAACCGCATCAACGTCACCGCCCTTAAGAGCAATGATAGCATCTGCGCCCTTTCCGTACTGAGTAACATGCTCTGCGCCGTAATCACCGGTAGCATAAATATCACCGGTTGTACCAAGCTGAACGCCAATCATCTTATCAGCAAGACCATCAAGGTCAGCTATTTCAGAATCTTCCTTAACAATAACAACCTGTACTCCGGTAGCATAGCTTGATGTAAAATCAACATCGACCTTACGTTCATCTGTTACTGTCATACCTGCCATACCAAAGTCAACTTCACCCTGTTTTACAGCTGTTATTATGGAATCAAATTCCATATCAACAATTTCGAGCTCTGAACCAAGCTCTGCTGCAATAGCTTCTGCAATTTCAACGTCAATACCAACAAACTTTTCGCCTTCTTTAAATTCATAAGGAGGGAAAGCTGCATTAGTAGCCATTTTAATAACTTCAGGCTCCTGAACGTCAGAAACAGTTCCGCCGCAAGCTGCAAGGCTGAACACCATAACTACAGCAAGCATAAGTGTTAATAATTTTTTCATAATAAAACCTCCGTTTTTTTCCGACATTGTCGGATTTTTTTATTTTACTTTTTGCATTATATCACACTTTTGGCGAAAAATCAATAGTATTTATACATTTTTTTCAAAGAAAGTGAATATTTATGCCGGATAGCCTATTGATTTTTGTGTTTTTTTGTGTTACAATGATTTTAACTAAAAACCGAGGTGATTCAAAATGAGTTTGAAAGTTTCAGGAATGTTTTGTGATAATGCCGTGTTACAGAGAGAAAGGCCTGTAAAAATATGGGGTGGCTCAACCCTTTCTGACGGCAGTTCAATAAAAGCCGTTTTTGGTAATTTCAGCGGAGAGGGCTGTGTTTCCGGCGGCAAATGGGAGCTTTTCCTTCCTGCAATGCCTGCGGATAAAAATCCAAAAACCCTTACAGTTTCCGACGGCAGCGAGAAAATCTCTTTTGAAAACGTGCTTGTGGGTGATGTTTACTTTGTAAACGGCCAGTCAAACATAGATTATCAGTTGCAGCAGGATTTCTTCTTTGAATCGGAGCAAAGCAAAATCTCTCCTGATGACAGCATCAGAATTTTCATTCAGCAAAGTGCAGACCTTGGCACATTTGACCGTGAAACCCTTCTGACTCCTCAGGACGAGCCTGTGATGCCTCACTATAAATGGTACACAACAAATGCTGAAGACGCTGCCACAAAGTGTTTTTCGGCAATAGGCTACTACTGTGCAAAGAAGATTTGCGACAACATAAACGGTGAAATTCCCATAGGTCTCATACAGACCTGCCGCGGTGGCGCACAAATGACACATCTTGTACCCGGCTACATAAACGAAAAGTTCGGCTACACAAACCCTGAAAGCCTTATTACATATAATATCTACAATGTATTTATGCATCCGGCAGAAAATTATACAACCTGCGGAATGCTGTGGTATCAGGGTGAAAGTGAAGCCCATGTTCCCCCTTCATTTTTGCATTACAAAGAGCGTTTCTTCATGCTTCTGGAATACCTTATTGAAAAAACCGCTTCAGGCGGTGACTATATTGTGTATAAGTTCCAGCTTTGCTCTCACAGCACCGATCCGGATGCGGTTACTGCCATATGGCAGGTTCCAAACTTCCGTAGTTTTCAGCTTGATATGGCAAATGACCCGGCAGCGCCCTGCAAAATATATCTTATACCAACTCATGACCACGGTGTAAAGGCGGTTGACCCGGATAACGCACATCCCGTGTATAAAAAGCCAATAGCTGACCGCTGTGCAGACCTTATTCTTGAAACACGCTACGGTGTAGGCACCAATGCACTTGCACCAACACCTTGCTCCTTTGACTATGATGCCGAAGGTGTTACAATAAAATTTACAGATGTGGCAGGATGGCTTACCATTCACGGCAGCGAGCTGCTTGGCTTTGAAACCGTAACTGACGGCAAAGCCGCCCCTGCAAAGGCAGAGGTCACCGCACCGGATACCGTCCGTGTTTATGCCAAAAACCCCGATGGCGTACGCTACGCTTTTTATCAGGCGGTTTCCCCTTCCATCGCAACGCTTTACGGCGGAAGCGGTATTCCCTGTCCCACATTTGCAGATAATTACCCCGAATTGCCCCGTATAGATTTCGGCAAAATGGACTAATTTTTTTCACTATCTTCCCAATCACAAAAAACTCCTTGACAGAAATCCGCTTTATATGTTAAAATAAAGCTTGATTTTGTTTCAAGGAGTTTTTTTATGGAATATATTTTTTTATTAATTACAATCGTTTTGGTTTCGGCACAGAACATTCTTGCCAAGCAGTACAATGTTAAAACAAAACGCCCCGATGCTCTTTTGCTGGGCTTCTTTTCGGTTTTGTTTGCCCTGGTATTCTTTCTGGCGGATGCAGGTATTGAATATGGCTTCAGGCTCCGGTTTTCATGGGAAATAGTGCCCTATTCTGTTGGCTTTGCAGTTACATATTCCATGGCAGTAATCGGAGGAATTTATGCTGTTCAGCTCGGCTCACTTGCCGTTTCCTCACTTATCTCTTCATACTCTCTGCTTATTCCCACCTTTTACGGAGTGTTCTTTTTAAGTGAAGACCTTTCCTGGCCGGGACTTATTCTTTTGTGCATTTCCATTTTCCTCATAAATAAATCCTCCGGAAAAAGTACGGTACATTTCACTTTAAAATGGGTAATTGCTCTTCTGCTGAGTTTTTCAGGTAACGGTCTTTGCTCCACAGCACAGAAAATGCAGCAGCTTGCCTTTAAAAATGCAGATTACGATTTTAAAAATGAGTTTATGATTATTGCCCTTGCAATATCCGGTGTAATTCTTTTTGCCGCGTGGTTTATTACCGTAAGAAAAAATAAACCCGAAAAAAACACTATAAAAAACAGTTTGCTTTTTGGTGCTCCCCGCGGCATTGCAAACGGAATAGTAAATCTGTTTATGATTATTCTTGCCGGCAGGCTTTCAGCCACAATTCTTTACCCCACAGTTTCTGCAGGCGGCATTGTCCTTGGCTTTTTTGTAGCTATGTTTGTGTATAAGGAAAAGCTTTCGGTGCCTCAACTTATCGGCTATGCCTTAGGTACCGGTGCCGTTGTGCTGCTTAATATGTAAAGATACTTTTTGAACTCAAAGAAAAGGCGGTGTTTAAAAAACACCGCCTTTCTTTTAAGGGGATAGGAAAAAAGCTCTGGAACGGGCAAACTGAGCCAAAGCTTTAGCTTTGGGTTACCCGAAGCCGTACGGGGGT
>JAZQCS010000081.1:0-24374 GCA_045546415.1 Clostridia bacterium
AACTGCAATATAGTATTCATCAAAGTTTATTTCCTGTAAAGTTTCACCGTCTGCAGTTTTATAATATTTTTTTTCGGTTATAACCCTACCCTCATTATCGATATATATACTGTCTAAAATATAAAAAAAACCATCAAGAAAATTCGATACAGTTCTGTATCCTTCAAACTCTATCGTTTTTAAAAAATTCATATCTTTATCATATACATACATCGGAGAATTCGTAAATCCAGCATACCTCCTATTTTCGGGAATAGTTGCGGAAGACATATCCAATTTAAAACAAATTTGATTTCCGCGTACAATTTGTTCGGTTGAATTTTGAATATTCGACTCTTTATAATCAACTGTTTCAAACTTAACATCGTCTTGAGCAAAAGCAATGACATTAATCGTTAACAGAAGAATCAAGGCTATTATACAATTTTTTTTCACAATAATCACACCTTTCAGATTTATTGAATAGTCAAAGCATTCCAAAAACCACCATTGTCACCATTGGGAAGTATTACCTCAAATATCAAAGTATCTTCTTCATAGGATTCAATATTTACATTAAACATATTATGGCGTTCGTTATATTTATCATAATCAGTCAAACCTTTTAAAACAACTTTCCATTCATTTTCGGTGTTCCACTTAAACCTTACAATGGCATGTGATTGGGTACCCAAAAGATAGCTTATGTTTTTTTTCTCTTGAGTAAAATTGCTTACTGCTATTTTATATCTAATAATTACCCCATAATTTCCCATAATTACAGCATCATCTTCTGGAGCAGTAAGCGGGTCGTTAAGCTTTGCATTACCCAGTTCTGGAATATATCGTCTAGTATTAAAAAACCAAATATTGTCTCCATCGGCAAAATCAAGCGGTATCATTTCGCTTTCAGTACCATTTCCGAAATTTGAACTATCTTGATTGGTATTATAATTTGTAACCCAGTAAGGTATTTCGCCTAATTGTCCGGTATTATATCCATCTGGATGCACATAATTATATATGTGAGGACTAAAACTCTTTGTCTCTTCAGTAATCATCCAAGTTGTTTGTGTTTCGACCTCGGCTAAGGAATGCGATATTCCCTTGTATTTTCGATTCACATTTATTTCCTTTTCGCTTTCAGCCAAATTTTCAGGATAGTTTCTTTGTGAAAAGGTATAGATGAGTGAGGGTTTTTGAGGGTTTTCAACTTTTGCAATATCTCTAAATGCAGCTATAGATACATCCACATAATCTTTTGTATATAACCGAACCACCATATTCATCGGCGACCATAATTTATTTCTAAGAGTTAATCGTGAATCCCCTAATAGCCACATGCTTTGTCCTGGACCGATTTCGTATTTTCCGCCGGTTTCAAGTTCTTCAATTCGATTTTGACACTCATAAGATTTGTATTTAAGATTAAGATAATCGTACTTCGTTTCAAAATCTTCGGTATACAAAAGATTATCATGTATGCCGTTCTCTTTTATTATATCAAATTGAAGATAATCTGCCCACGCCTTTAAGCATGCCCATTGGGATGATGTTGCATTATAATTACAATCCTCTTCTTCGTATGGTGCTTGAACTCCTAACTGCAGTAGTTCTACTTTAATTGTGTGATTGGTTGGATTATGCAATAACACATCAAAACTGATTTCACCCTCATTGAGCATATATTGTTTTACCGAGTGAGATGACTGAACATCTATTATTCCCGACAGATTTTCTGCAGACAAAAGAAACTTATTCCCATAATTACTATCTGCCAAATCATCATTTGTGATATATTCAGGGCTATTATCATATATAAATGTTCCGCCTTCAACAGGTTTGAAAACCAGCTCACTTTGCGGCGGTTCGCCAACCAAAAGAATGAATTTTTTACCAGTTTGTCCAAAGACCTTCACAAAATATATGTTGTTATGAAAGGAAAATATTTTGTTTCCGAGAGAATCCGTTGTACTCTCCTGTTCAACTCCATTAATATCTGTTACTTTATAAGTAACCTCTCCGGCAACTTTCACTTTATAGCTATCAGCTTTTGCTATCACAATAGCGTATGTTTGTTCTGAAGCTTTAAGTTCGGATGCCAAAACCTTTCCGGGAGTATATACTTCTGTATATTCTGTTCCCACTCTTTCAAAAGAATCATCCAATTTGAAAAGTGGTTTCATAATGAGTGCCACCGCTTCAGCTCTGTTCAGAAAAACTGCAAGGTGTAAACCTGTTCCGTCACCTACCATGATATCGTTCATAAACATCTGGAAAATATCTTCCCTATATGCTTCTTCCGGTTGCTCACTTTCAACAATATTGTTCCATCTGCTCACTTTGGTTTCATCATACTGTCCTATATTGTCCATATCATACCGATATAGCATAGTTGGCACCTGTACTATATCTGCGTTTTCGAGGAATAGCTGATTCATAATATGGGCAGCTTCTGCACGGGAAAGCTGTTCCTCGTACTCTGCTTCGCTATCTATATCCTCAGCAATAATTCTCTTTTTTCTTGCCTCTGCCATATAGTTTTCTGCCCAATGTCCGGTGGTTGAAACCTCTTGAGGTATTCCTGCGGCAGAAAAAGCCATTTTTACAAACTCCGCTCTTGTTACATAAGCCGCTTCTTCGCCTTCAGCATCTGCTTCCACGCCAAATTTATTTTCGTGGTTACCTCTTATAATTCCGAGAGTTGTGGCTTTCGAAAGATATTCGTAGTACCACAAACCTACACTTGAAGGGATATCCGTATACCTTCTCAGCAAATAGTAAGGGTCGGGGTCGTAACAATCTGCCAAACCATTTTCAAATATGGTTTTAAATGCAACCACAAGGTGATTAATAGCAGAATCATCTGTCAGATTTTCAGCAGTGAAGGTATATGTGTTTCCGTCTTTTGCTACCCATCCGGGCATAGAATATGTACCTTCGGTGTAAGACTGTGAATTTCCTCCGCCGTAAAGCAAAGCACTCACCGTGTTATTCTCACCAGGTGCGGTTTTTTCTATTTCAGAAAAATTCCTTTCATTCTCGGTACTATATACACTAACGGAAGAACTTACAGTTTGAGCATTTGCGGATGTGGCTGCAAGATACAGGGCGGTATCAAACACTGCAGCAAAAGAGGTTTCGCCATATTGACCTTCTGTATATTCGCTTATAATCTCATATGTATCATCATTTGTATCATCATTTGTATCATCTTTTTTTATTACTATTACCGGAAAGCGTTGTTTTAAGTTTTTTTCCAAAACCTGAAGTTTGTTGCTTGTAACAAACATACCCTTGTTTCCCGCAATGCCATTCCATACACAGTCAAATTTGCTTGTGTCGGACACCGAAAATTCTGTCGTTGAAAAATCTTTATTTAAAAAGGCTTCAAGAACAGCAATGTCGTTTTTTGTATCAATATCTTTAAGCAGGTTATAACTTTTCTCACCATAAGCGCCGTACAGAGGAACACAACCATAAATATTCAGAACAGAAGCAAGAAGTCTGCTGCCGTTTTTTGTAGTATTATCATACATAGCATGTCTATCTGCTTTGTAGTCGGAAATGTAGCCTGTGTTTCCGCCTGTTGTCATTGCATATGTTGAAGCCGAACCTGACGAAGCGGTTTTATACTCTACAAGAGACAAATACATATCCGAAAGTACAAGACGCAGCTGCAAAGGGCTCGAGCAAGGATATATATATTCACAATCTGTTTCGGGAGCGTACGGGTTCAGCAGATACACAAACATATATATCCCATTTTCAGCCAGTTGTTCCGCCGCACTTTCTAACAAATCAACATTTGAAACATCAGCCGTTGCGAGCAAAATCACTTTCGTTGCGGAAGTTGTGCTTTCAAAAGCGGAAACACAGTTTTCAAGCAATACTTGTGCTGAACCTACTTCAATATATCCAAGACTTGCAGCTGCGGCAATATCTGCAGAAGGGTCTACCGAAAACTCACCGGAAAGCTCATTTGTAACAACGGCAAAGCGTGTGTTTGTCCCAGTTTGTTCAGGCAAAACAGAGAAATATTCCATCCATTCATATGTAGCCGATGGGTCAAAAGCCTGCATATCGGCAGACATATCTAAGCCAATAACAACATCAAAGGAATCGGCTGTGGTATTGGTTGACATCGTTGACATGGTTTGCTGAGAGTTAATACGATTATACAATACATTATATTCGCTGAAATAGTTATTATCTGTTACAGTTACGGCAGAAACAGAAACTGTTGAAAGAATCATACAGACAATCAATACTGTTAAAAGTGTTTTTTTCATTTTCCAATGCCTCCTTATTCCTCTGTGTATCCTTCAAGCAGGAAGGTTTTTTTGTTAACATAGCCGTGGCCGTCACCTATACCTACAACAAGCTTGACATTTCTGCCTCCGGTACCGTTGTCGGGGTAAAAGAGCCCCGCCCTGTAACTGTTCCCGAGAGGTACAAAAACACCTTCTCTGGCTGTCCAGAAAAAGAAAGGAACGGCACTTTCGTCACAGGTATAGTCATCCTCTGTTAAATAAACAAGATACATACCTTCGTTTATTTTTGCCACATGAACAGATTCAATTTCCGGTGTAACATATTCTTCATCTACAGTTGTATTTGTTGTTTGTTCATACTCGTAACCCATTGTTCTTACAGGAATGTCAAAATCGGTTGCGTAAAACATAAGAACTTCGGTATACGAAAATGCATTTAAAAGGTCATCCCAGAGCATAAGCTTGGCATATTTACATTCTTTCGGAACTGATATTGAAACCTGTATAACAGCGGAACTTTCTGCCTCAACCGTTTCTGCAGAATAATCATATTCAATCATGCCATCGTTACTATCATACAAGGCAACAACAAAAACCACATCTTTTGCCGTGTCTGATGAGTTTGTAACATTGTTTTTTATTGTTATATTCTGACCGGAAATGATTTTCCTCCCCACATTAATTCCATTTTGTAAAACCGTTATGTCCCCGGTTATTTCCCCTGATGTTTCTGCATAACAGGGTATAGTAAGAATAAGAACTAATACGGTAATAATTGTGATAATTTTTTTCATTTGGAGTCACCCTTTCTTCGTTATTACTTTTATTATATACTACATTTCGTTAAATGTCAAGCTTTTGTTTGAAAATTTTTTATGGAAAAGGTGATGGTGGGTATATGCCATTTTTGTCCACTACTTCGTTTCTTTTTGCTCGGGGTTTGACTTTTCTAATTTTCTATATATTCATTATAGCAATATATGTTTTACTTGTCAAGGTGAGAGACTATCCGGGTCATCCATAAGATACTACATTTCGTGAAACGGACATATTCTGTCATTCCGAGAGAGCGAAGCAAAGGAAGAATCTCAGTATCAAAAGATTTAGATAAAGAAAAGTTTCGCGTTCCATTTGGAATTTAATAAATTTATAGGAATTACGACCCGCAGCTTTGCTTCGGGTCTTTTTTTGTCGGAATTTTTGGAAAAGTTCCCGGAATATGCCTTCACATTACGACATTTTACGCCATAACATTAGTGATATAATTGAAAAAGTGGTAAAAAATGGAAAAAGAGAGGCGGATTGCAAATGAAAACAACGGATATTCTTACATATAAAAGAACAGAAGCGGAACAGGTGAAACCCGGTTACAAAGCTGAAATTTTACTTGGAGTAATTGGTATACTTGCAGGGAGAATGGAGCTGTGGGGCACAATAATGCCAACAGGAATAAGCTGGGTAATTGCCAATATGAACGATGGAACAAAAAACATAAGGCTTAAACTTGCGCTTGCAGTTTCTGCTCTGGGCATTCTTTTGGGCGGAATGGAGATTTTTAAGCTTCGGGCTTTTGTTACCCTGGGAGTGCTGTACCTTGCAAGGCATTTTGATTTTCTGGGAAAACGCACGGTTGTTTCTGCTGTTTTCGGTGCGTTGGTGAATTTCGGATGCGGGTGCATTATAACTGCAGTTGCTCAGGGTGACAGTCTTGGGTACATTATGCTTCTTATTGAATCTTTGCTCATTACCGGCTGTGCAATTGCTTTTGAAAATTTTATCGGTGTTGTGCTTCGCGGCGGCAATGTGTTAAGTGAGGATGAAGGAATTTCAATGTTTGTTGTTGCCGGAGTTATGTGTGCCGGTCTTTGTGGTCTGGACATCTTCGGAATCAGGCTTTCGGCAATTTTGAGTATGTATATGATAACCTTTGCATCAAAACAGTTCGGGCTTGGAATTTCCGTGACCCTTGCTGCTGTTCTTGGGGTAGTTACAGGTGATGATGATGTGGTTGCTGTTCTGGGGTTATACATTTTCATGGCAGTAGGCTGCAGTTTGCTTGGAGGTGTTGGAAAATGGGGAATTATTATGGGGGCGGCACTTGCAAACACAGTTTATATAGCCTGCAGAATGGGACTCGACAGTTCACCGTTACGGGCGGTTGAAATTGCTGTTGCTGTTTCGGCTTATTATTTTACACCTGAAACTGTAATTGGCCATATTGTAAAATATACCTCCAAAAAACAGGAAACCGGAATGGGAGAAAGCAGATTAATATGGTTTAAAAAAGAGGCGGAATGTGCTATTGAAGAGCTTGAAAATGCATTGTGTACCTTTTCCGATGTTATGAAGGACATGAACAGGGAAAAATATGTTAAGGAGCAGGAGTGGGATATTGTTGAAAAAATAAGCCTTTCGGTTTGCAAGGATTGTGCTTTGCGAAAATACTGTGAAGATAAAAACAGTTTACAGACAAAACAGGCAATTGAATGTATGATACAGCTTTTCAGGGAAAAAGGCAATGTGAGTTGCAGAGACCGGACATTTTTTGCAGAAGATGGATTGGATACGGCTGAAAAATCATTTTCGTGGAACTGTTTGCATTTAGAAAAAGTTGTTGAAAAGGTAAGAGACAGTCTTGAGTTTTACCGTCGCCAGGAGCTGGAAAATGAAAAAAATAAAAGAGACAGACAGTTAACAGCAGAAGGAATTGAAGAGATTGCCCGTATTGTGGAACGCAGAAGAAAAGATCTTGAGGAAAGCTGTACAAGCTATGGTAACTTCGCCGGAGAAATATCCTCAGCGCTTACACGAAACGGAATAGAAAGCTTTGGGGTAAGCGTAATAAAAAACCGGAGCGGACTTTTTGAAGTTGCTGTTGATGTTGAAGCGGTTTTTCTGAGTGAAGCTGAGAAAATTATAAAGGGAATTATGGATATGTCAATGAAAACAATTTCTGAGGAAAAAAGTGAACACGGCGTGGTACTGTGTATGAGAGAAAAAGAGCATTTTGAATATGACACAGCGGTTATGACGGTTGATAACCGGGAAATGGTAAACGGAGACACCTCGGTTGTGTTTGAAGATGGAAGGGGATATCTTCATTGCCTTGTAAGTGACGGAATGGGAAGCGGTGAGACTGCAGCGCGGGAAAGCGGATGGACGGCAAAGCTGTATGAAAAACTGTCAAAAGCAGGCTTCGAACCTGCGGAATCACTGAAAATGATAAACAATGTTATGATAATAGGAAAAAATGACGAGACCTGTATATCATTTGATGGTGTTAAAATTAACCTTTTAACCGGTTGTGTGGAGTTTGCAAAAGCCGGTGCTGCATCATCCTACATAAAAACTAAAAAAGGAACAGAAAAGGTGGGATGGTCGTCTCTGCCTCTTGGCATACTTGAAATTAACGGAGTGGAGACAAGAATTTCGGATGTTTCGGACGGAGGATATATTGTAATTTTCAGCGATGGGGTACCGGATATTGCCGGAGACCGTACCGAGGGAGAACACATTATAAGAAGGGCAATTGAACATTGTGACGGTGAAACTCCGGGAGAGGTTGCTGAAAGTGTTATGTTTGCGGCAATGTCCGCAGGTCTTCCGAAGGATGATATGACTGTGCTTGTTATCAGGGTGACAAAAAAATAAACTGTATGAATCTGTCCTTTTCTGAACATAATAAGCCTATAATCAGCAGCGGAGGAGTATTATGAAAAACAAAGCAACGGGACGCAGAGTGGTAATACTTAATCAGAACGGAAAAGGTAATATTGAACAGGCAATATTTATTCTGAGACAGGGAAAAGACCAGGTGGGAGAGGATTACATTCTCAAGGAAGCGCAAAAAATTGTGGACGATTTTGTTTTAAAAAACGGTGTAAAAGTGAGAAACAGCGGAATAAACTGGCTGATTCCTGCAGGAATTGCTTCGGGAATAATGATTTTCACATGTATTTATTTTATGTTTATGAATTAGAAGGGAAAACCTTAATATGAAAATGCCTGAATTCTGTGGAATATCGGGCATTTTTTACTACAATACACTTGACGAAATGCGACAAAAATGCTATAATATTTACATGATAATGAGAAAAACAACTTAGGAGAGTATATTATGAAAAAAATATTAGCTGTACTTGGTGCGTTTTGTCTTTTAATAGTGTTTTGTTCCTGTGAAAAGAAGGTAGAAATTGCAATTCCTGATGATGTAACAAATCAGGCGAGAGCCCTTATGCTGCTTGATGACCTGGGTGTTATTTCTTTGCAGGAGGGGATAGATATTAATGCATCTGTTGATGATGTAGTAAAAAATCCCTATAACATAGTATTTATTGAAAAGGATGCTTCTGCAGTAGCAGACATAATAAAAGATGTGGATTTTGCAATAGTAAACTCAAACTATGCAATAGAAGAGGGAATTAATCCGGCAGTAGATGCACTTGCAAAAGAAGATTTTTCGTCGGTTTACAGTAACATCGTCGCAGTAAGAAAAGGAGAAACTGAAACCCCACAGACAAAAGTTCTTGTGGCAGCGCTGGAAAGCTATAGGGTTTCAACCTTTGTGAAAAATACATACAACGGAACAGTTGTAAGCCAGGTGAAAAACCCGGGAGACGGCTACGCTCCTGATGTGGATTATAAAGCTCTTGAGGGAACTGTAATTAAAGTTGCTGCAACACCTAAGCCTCACGGAGAAATGCTCAAGGTTGCAAAGGATTTGCTTGCAAAGAAAAACATAACCCTTGAAATAACAGAGCTTTCGGATTATTCTGCAATTAATGATATGCTTGTAAAAGGTGAGGTGGATGCAAACTTTTTCCAACATTCGCCTTATATGGATAATTACAACGAAACTCACGGAACAAGCATTGTTTCCGCAGGTAAAATACATATTGAGCCTATGGGCATATACAGCGATACAATTAATAGTATTGACGATATAAAATAAAAGGACAGATAGAAATGAAAAAAGGTTTGGTTCTTGAAGGCGGAGCAATGAGAGGGCTTTTTACCGCTGGTGTGCTTGATGTTCTTATGGAAAATGCCGTAGAGTTTGACGGTGTTGTGGGAGTTTCGGCAGGAGCCTGCTTTGGATGCAACTATAAGTCGGGGCAGATTGGCAGAACGCTGAGATACAACCTTAAATTCTGTAAGGATAAAAGGTACTGCTCATTCCGTTCGCTGGTTTTCACAGGGGATATGTACGGTGCTGATTTTTGCTATTACAAAATACCTAACGAGCTTGATTTATTTGATAACGAGGCTTATAAAAAACATCCTGCGGAGTTTCATCTTGTTTGCACAGATATTGTTACCGGAAAACCGGTTTACCGTAAAATGGATAGTCTTGAGGGAAAAGAGGTAGAGTGGATAAGAGCCTCTGCCTCAATGCCTCTTGCAGCAAAAATTGTTGAAATTGAAGGACAAAAGCTTCTTGACGGTGGCGTCAGCGATTCTGTTCCGGTTAAATATTTTGAAAGCCTTGGCTTTAACCGTAATGTTGTGGTTTTAACCCAACCGGAGGGCTATGTTAAATTGCCCAACAAGTTAATGCCTCTGGCAAGGGTTGTTTACAAAAAATATCCTGCACTTTTAAAGGCAATGGAAACACGCCATGAGGTTTACAACGCTACAACGGAGTACATTGCCCGTGAAGAAAAAGCAGGAAGGCTGTTTGTTATCAGACCGGACGAGGATTTGCCGGTCAGCCATGTGAGTCATAATCCGCAAAAGCTGCAGAGTGCCTACAATACTGGCAGAAGGGTTATGGAAAAGAGAATAAAGGAGTTGCTGGCGTATCTCAGTTCTGAAAGGTAATAACCGGTTTTGCATTAAGCGGATAGGTTATAAGTCGTTCGCTGCCGAGGTTTTCCCTGAATAAATCAACAGCAGTTAAGGAACTGTTTTCGTAGGTTTTATAATAATATATGGGATTCATCAGGTCGCAACAACAAGAGTATCTGGTGTATTCATAGTTGTTTTCGGAAACTGCAACACAGCCGCGCTGTTGAGTAACGCTTCCAAGTATATGAAAAAACTGAGTAATCTCATCAACGGTTTCGTTTGTGCATATTGAGTTTTCTGCGGTGTATACTGCTCTTACAAACCGTGACTGAGAAGAATAATCTCCGGGCAAACCAAATGTCCCCATACCGTAGCTTTGCGAGGAAAGAGAAAGTCTCTCGGAAAAAGTGTTTCGTGGAGAGTGGGGAGAAAGATGCAGGTAATTATTCAGGTTGTAGAGCTGAATGGGAAAAGCCGGCTCGTTTGTAAGGACATTGGCGGGGTTTCGGTAAATAAAGGAGCCTTCGGCTGTTGTTTCAAAAACCACCGACCGTTCTCTGTCGGCAAATATCCAATGAAGCGGTGAAAGAGGAAGGTTGTCGCTGAAAGGGATAGCACAAAGATTGATTTCCTTTAAAAGCATTTCCGCACTGCTTACACAGTCACAGTTGCACAAAACATAGGGAATTAACTCAAAGGGTGAAATGTTTTTCTTCGAAACGGACATGGTGTAATATTTTGCTGATTTTGGGAAATTAAGTCCTGCGGCACCAAGTCCCTTTTCGTTTACTGCATCGTAAAAGAGCGGATACCCTTTTCGGACAGTACCTATACCGATTATGGAAAAATGCCGGTTTATGTCAGGCACCTCACGGAATGTCAATGGAAAGCTGCCGGGTGCAATTATAATTTCTTCCCCGTAGGAAACATCAAGGTCAAAATTTCTTCCGAAAAAACGGTTTTTAAAATAAATAGCAGTACACATAAAAAATCCCTCCGTTTTTGTTATTTTTTGATAAGCAAGGAGAAAATATTCATGTCAAAAATCAAAATTGTCCAACGCTCAGCAGATATTCTGCATTTAATTTCATTTGCAACATTTCTGTGGATGATTTTTCAGTTTATTGTTTCTGTATCCGGTGTTATTTTTACCGGTGTTTTAACAGATGAAGAGGTAACCTTGCGGTTTCTTTCTTTTTCTGACCAGCCCGACCTGGAAAAGGCATTGGGTTTCTACATAGAGGAAGCGGCTGTGCGTCTTATGGATGTTATAATGTTTGGCTTCATATGTAAATATCTTGCACACGAACGAGAGGTGGGAACACCCTTTACCGAAGAAGGAGCACGGGATGTTTTCTTTCTGGGAATAAAAGAAATTATTATACCGGTTGTAACATCGGGGATTACTGCAATAATATGTTACAGGTTTTCTGTACCTAATGTTGAAGTGGCACATCTTAAGACCTCCGCTGTTATGGGTATATCATTTATTTTTGTATCCTTCATTTTTGGATACGGTGCTGAGCTTCAAAAAAAGGCTGAAGTCAAAGGAGAAGAAAAAAATGGATAGCAAGCTGAAAAAAATATTAACACTTTTTATAACTTTTTTTAAAATAGGAGCGTTTACTTTTGGCGGCGGATATGCAATGATTCCGCTTATACAGAAAGAGGTTGCTGAGGAAAAGGGGTGGATAACTGATGAGGAAATCCTGGATGTAATTGCCATTGCAGAAAGCACACCGGGACCCATTGCGATAAATTCTGCCACCTTTGTGGGATACAAGGTTTGCGGCTTCTGGGGAGCGTTTTTTTCCACTCTCGGAGTGGTTTTACCTTCCTTTGTGATAATTCTGCTTATATCCTTCCTTCTTCGTGAATTCGCTGAGCTTAAACCTGTGAGATATGCTTTTTTTGGTATACGGGCAGGTGTGCTTGCTCTTGTACTTAAGGCTTTCATTTCAATGTATAAGCAATGTCCTAAAAAAATAGTTTCCTATGTGCTTGCGGCTTTTGCCTTTTTGATTGTGGTGCTGTTTGACATAAATGTTATATACATCATCATTGGTTGTGCTGTTGTTGGTCTTATAACAAGCCTTTATGCCGGAAGGAGGGTAAAATAATGTCAGTTTTTCTTGAAATATTAACTCTTTTCGGAACTTTCTTTAAAATAGGTTTGTTTACCTTCGGTGGCGGATACGCAATGCTTCCGCTGATTCAGCAGGAGGTGCTCAAAAACGGATGGATGGAGCTTGCGGAGCTTATGAACTTTGTTGCGGTAAGTGAAAGCACACCCGGTCCGTTTGCAATTAATATGGCTACCTTTGTTGGAAGCGAAAGGCTTGGGGCAGTTGCCGACGGAAACATACTGTACAGTATCCTGGGTTCTGCCGGAGCAACATTAGGTGTTGTTCTGCCTTCATTTATTGTAATTTTAATTGTTGCCCGTATATACGAACAATTCAAAACGAACAAGTATGTTGCAGGTGTTATGACAGGTCTTAAGCCTGCCGCAATCGGTCTTATAGGCGGTGCGGTAATTACTATGGCAAAAAGTGTTTTCTTTCCTGAAGCATTTACCTTTAGCGTGCTGAAAACCCCTGAGTTTTATATATCGGCTTTACTGTTTGCGGTAATGAGCTTTTTTATAATTAAAAAGAAAGTACATCCTGTTATTATTATTTCAATATCTGCAGTTGTAGGTATTGCATCAGGATATATGCTGGGGCTTTAAAACTATGATTTATCCGGATTATTATGCCGATTTTAAATGTATTGCAGACAAATGCCTCCATTCCTGTTGTATAGGCTGGCAGATTTGCATTGATGAAGATACTTTTGAAAAATATATGGGGTGTACAGACAGCTATTTTGAAAAGCTTAATAAAAGCATTGATAAAGAAGAAAAATGCTTTTTCCTTGGAGAAAATGAACGGTGTCCGTTTCTTACAGAAAATAACCTTTGTGATATTATAATAAACAAAGGGGAAAAATGGCTCTGTGAAATTTGCTCGGAGCATCCCCGTTTCAGAAGCTTTGTGGGTAAAAATGAGCTTGTGGGTCTTGGGCTCAGCTGTGAGGAAGTGGCAAGGATTATACTGAGAAAAAAAGATAAAACGGTTTTTGTGGGAGATTTTCATCCTGAGGACGAAACAGAAAAAGCTTTGTTTTTGCTGATGGGACAGGTGGTTTCGGTTTTGCAGAACAGAGGGCTTGGCATCTGCGAAAGATTTGAAGCTTTGGAAAAACGGTTTGGGGTAGGGTTCCCTCATTTGAAGCCAAAAGATATTGCTCTTGTGATGAAAGGGCTGGAAAGGCTTGATGAAAGCTGGGAAAAATATATAGAACGGCTTGAACAAAACAGGGCTGATGCACTCCTGAAGGAAGAGTGGCAGACTGCCTTTGAACAGCTTGCGGTATATTTTGTTTACCGGTATCTGCCTGAAGGAATTTACGACGGCAGATATACAGAGCGTATTGCGTTGGCAGGTTTTAGTGTTTTGGTAATTGCTATGATGTTTGAAGAAAAAGGGACGGAAGAGCTTGAAGAAATTGCCCGCAGGTTTTCTGCTGAGGTGGAATACTGTGAAGAGAATGTTGAAGCCTTGCTTGAAGTTCTCGGAAACTGAAAAGGAGAAATGATTATGAAAAAGCTTCTTGTTGTTGTGGATATGCAGAAGGATTTTGTTGATGGTGCTTTAGGTACTGACGAAGCACAGAATATAATAGATGGAGTTGTGGCGGAAATAGAGGGTTTTCAGGGCGATATTATCGCCACACTTGATACCCATTCGGAAAATTACAGTATGACCCGTGAGGGTAAAATGCTTCCCGTACCTCATTGCATAAAGGGTACACCCGGTTGGGAGCTTGATAAAAAGGTGGCAGTTGCTCTTGAGAAAAAAGGGTTTGTGCCCCTTGAAAAGCCCACCTTTGGCTCGGTGAAACTGCCTGAGCTTGCAGAAAAATATGATGAAATTGAACTTATAGGCATTTGTACCGACATTTGTGTGGTTTCAAATGCAATGCTTTTAAAGGCGGCTTTTCCCGAAAAGGAAATTAGCGTAAAAGCTTGCTGTTGTGCAGGAGTTACTCCGGAAAAACATAATGCGGCTCTGGAGGTTATGGCATCCTGTCAGATAAACATAATTTAAAAAAGGAGAAATGGAAATGGTAAGTGTTACTCTTTACAATAAAACAGAATTTTCTGAATATCTTTTCAGCTCCTTCAAACCCGGGAAAAATGCCGATGATATAATTGCCGACAGCTATAAGGAGATAGGTGATTATTTTAAAACCGAGGATAAAGATGTGTGGATGGTTATTGAATACCGAGGGGCTCCTGAGAAAATTCTTGATCACCTTAATGTGTTTACTGTAAAATATGTACATAAATACTTTCTGCAGATTATTATTCCTCACGAGGCGGGAATGGAATTGCCCGAAAGAGTCATGGAAAGTATAAAGAAGTTTAATATGGGGGTAAACCTTGACGATTTTATACTGAATATGAAATATGACGGAACACTCAGAAGCGATGAGGTCGGTTTTGTTCTTATATGCCCTAAATATACCTATGCAGATATGCTTTAGGAGGAACTTAGCATTTCTGTTCCTGAAATGATTGATGCTCTTGCTCAGTATGGCATAAATGCAGAACGAAAGAGCCTTTATGATGATGTAGAATGCCCAAAAACAAACGGTGCCGTATCTGTGCTGCTTCTTTAACCGGTTTTTTAAGCTTTAGAAACCGTGCAAAAGTGGAATATACGGAAACGCTATGAATGAAAATTCCAAGATATATAAAAATAAATATTAACTGCCACCGGGTAGTAAGATGCAAAATGCATCCGCAGACATATCGTTAGGTCTTAGAAGATATGTTTTTGCGGATGCTTTTTTTGTAAGGAGCATAATATGAAAAAATATTTTACAAAAACCGAAAAAATATTGTGGTGTACATCTGTTTTTCTTATAATTCTGTTTTATTTTATATTTGACCGGGGCAGTATTCTATCTCTTTGTGCCTCACTTATAGGAGTAACCTCTCTTATTTTAAATGCAAAAGGAAATCCTGCCGGACAGGTGCTGATGGTGGTGTTCAGCATTCTTTACGGATTTATTTCTTATACCTTCCGTTATTATGGTGAAATGCTGACATATCTTGGCATGACCCTGCCAATGTCGGTTACGGCTCTTGTTATGTGGCTGAAAAACCCGTTTAATGGCAATAGAGCAGAGGTTAAGGTGAACCGCCTGCCCGGGAAGGAATATATTTTCATGGGGCTTATTACAGCAATAGTTACGGTGTTTTTCGGATTCATTCTTAAAGCTTTCAATACAGCTAATCTTCTTCCGAGTACACTTTCTGTTACAACCAGCTTTGCAGCGGTATACCTTACAGCACGAAGAAGTCCCTGGTTTGCACTTATGTATGCCGCAAATGATATTGTGCTGATTGTTCTGTGGGTTATGGCATCCTTTAAAGACGTCAGGTATATATCTGTTGTAGTGTGCTTTGCGGCATTTCTGGTAAATGACATTTACGGCTTTATAAATTGGAAAAGAATGCAGAAAAGACAGCAAAAATAAACATTTGCTCTTTACTTTTTAATAAAAAAGTGCTATAATGAGTAATATAAATCAGAAAGGATTTGATATTTATGAGAATTGCAGTAACTTATGAAAATGGACAGATTTTTCAGCATTTCGGACACACAGAACAGTTTAAGCTTTATGAAATTTCTGACGGAAAAGTAATTGCTTCCGCAGTTACCGATACAAACGGCAGCGGACATGGAGCACTTGCGGAGCTTTTAAAAGCTTTGGAGGTAGATGCGCTTATTTGCGGTGGCATAGGCGGAGGAGCACAAAACGCTCTTGCAAATGCCGGAATTGCCCTTTTTGCAGGTGTTCAGGGTGATGCGGATGCAGCGGTTGAAGCCTTGCTTACAAACTCACTCAGCTACAGCAAAGAGGCTAACTGTGACCACCATGACCACGGTGAAGGGCACGATTGCGGTGACCACGGTTGCGGAAATGATTGCGGCAATCATAGCTGTCATTAATTCTAACCCCCTTTGTTATGAAAAAACAAGGGGGTTTTTTTATAAAAAGGGTTGTATTGTCGGAATTTTTGTGGTATACTGAAACTGATAGAAAAAGCATCGTAAAACGGACGAGGTTTATATGAAAACAGATATTAAAATTTACAAATACTTACCTCAAGAAGCAAGTGAGGTCAGGCACGAGGTTTTTATAACGGAACAGGGTTTTCCTTACGATTATGATAAAAAAGACGATGTTTCAACTCATTTTGTAATGTTTTATGAGGAAAAACCTGTTGCCGCCTGCAGGGTTTTTGAAAGCGAAACACCGGGTACATATATTCTTGGCAGACTTGCGGTAAGGAAACCTTTCCGCAACAAAGGGTTGGGAAAACAGATGGTGTTGAGAGCAATTGAAAACACAGCTGAAAACGGGGGAGAATTTCTTCTTCTCCATTCTCAGATGCATTCCCGTGGGTTTTATGAAAAGCTGGGGTTTCAGGCATACGGAGATATTGAAGACGATGCCGGTGCACCTCATATATGGATGAAAATTAAGCTTGAAAGGATTGAACAGTAAATATGAAGATACAGGGTATTGACACACCTGCACTTATAATTGAGCAAAAGACTTTTATGAAAAATGCCGAAGCAATGAACAAGCTTCTTGAAGGTGGAAATATAAAACTGAGACCTCACTATAAATCACACAAATGTGCAAACATTGCTCATTTTCAGATGACTATGGGCGCAAAGGGAATGACCTGCGCGAAGCTCAGCGAGGCAATTGACCTTGCTGATTGTGGGGTTGAAGATATTCTCATTGCCAATCAGATAACAGATAAAAGAAAAATCAGAAGGCTTGCTGACCTTGCGGGAGACTGCCGTCTTACAGTTTGTGTTGACGGTATTGAAAACATAAGAAATTTATCTGAAGCCGCAAAAAACAGCGGAAATACCATACATTGTCTTGTTGAGTTTGAAATTGGTATGCAGCGTTGCGGTGTTAAAACAAAAGAAGAGGTTTTGCAGCTTGCAAAAGAAATTGAAAAGTCGGAAAACCTTACTTTTGATGGCATTCAGGCTTATGCCGGTCATATTTCCCATATGGTGGATTTTACAGAAAGAGAAACCAAAACAAAAGCAAATTATGAAAAATTGAAGGAGCTTATTGCTTTTCTTAAAGAAAACGGAGTTGAAGTACAAATTGTTTCAGGCGGAAGCACCGGTACGGCTCAGATAAAGGTTAAAGAAGGGCTTTACAATGAGCTTCAGGCAGGAAGCTATCTGTTTATGGATAATACATATAAAGACCTTGATGTTCCTTTTAAAAATTCTCTTTTTGTTTTAACTGCTGTTGTAAGTGCAAAGCCCGGGCTTACGGTTGTTGATGCAGGGGTTAAAACCTGCGGAGTGGATCAGGGAATGCCCGGTATTGTGGGAGCTGAAGCCGAGGATATTGTTGCAAGTGAGGAGCATTTTCAGCTCCACGGGCTCAGTATAGAGACAAAGGTGGGAGACAGGCTTAAGCTTATTCCCGGACATTGCTGTTCAACGGTTAATCTGTTTGATAAAATTTATGTTGTTGATGGGGACAAGGTTGTTGACCGTATTCCTGTTACTGCAAGAGGAATGGGAAAATAGGAATGGAAGTGTAACTTATGATAGCAAATTATCACACTCATTCAACTTTTTGTGACGGAAAAAATACTCCGGAGGAAATTGTACTTTATACAATAGATAAAGGGTTTGATGCTGTTGGGTTTTCGGGTCACGGCTACACACCATTTGACCTGAGATACTGTATGAAGGATACGGAAGGGTACATTGCCGAAATTAAAAGGCTGAAGGAAAAATATAAAGGCAAAATTCAGGTGTATCTTGGCGTTGAAGAGGATGCTTATAATCCGGTGAACAGAAAGGATTTTGACTACATTATCGGCTCTTGTCACTATTTTCTTGTTGATGGTACATACTATCCCATTGATTCTGATTATGACTATTTCAAAAGATGCCTTGAAGTTTTTGAGTTTGATGTTGAGAAAATGGCAGAAGCCTATTATGGCAAATTCTGCGGATACATTGCGGAAAGAAAACCGGATATTGTGGGACACTATGACCTTATAACCAAGTTTGACGAAATAGATGTTCAGCGTTTTCTTGATAACCGGAAATATCTTGAGATTGCAGACAGATATACTTCTCAGATTGTAAATGATGATATAATTTTTGAGGTGAATACCGGGGCAATTTCAAGAGGGTACAGAAAGATGCCATACCCTCATGAAAGATTGCTTCATATAATAAGAAAAAAAGGCGGAAAAGTTACAATAGGAGCTGACAGCCATGCGGTTGAAACTATGGATTATCGTTTTGAAGAGATGAAGAAATACCTGAAGGATATCGGGTTTGAATGTATATATATTCTTCATGATAATATGTGGAAAAAAGATTTTATCTGAAAAGGAGAAAATTTATGAAAAAAATCATTTCGCTTGTTTTGGTTATTGCTATGCTCTTCCTTGCGGGATGCGGTGAACAATCAAAGCTTTCGGCTATGAAAAAGGAGCTGCAGGACGACCTGTTTGGAGTTGCCTTTATGGGGGTGTGTACCGGAAGCTATGATGATGTTAAAGCATATCTTAATGAAAATCACCCGGAATTTGAGTTTGTAAACGATATTGATGAAGAGCATTTTTTACAGAATACCGGCTATGAAATTTACCTTGTTATTCCGAAAAAAGGTACCGTGCTGACTGTTGAAACTCTTGATTTTAATGAGAATTATGAGCTTGTTTCCGAGGAGGTTCTTGGAACCTTTGAGGATGGGAAACCGCTGATTCTCAGAGGCAATATGGCAGAATTCATACCAAACCTGAGCATAACTGCAGAAAACAAAAATGAAACAGAAAGCTTTTCGCCCGTGCTTTCGGGAATGGACGGCAGGCTTGTTACTCCCGAGGGGAATGTTAAGGTATGGCATTTGTTTTAGCGGAGAGAGTTTATGAAAGCTGAAATCAGAAAACAACTTAAAGAACGCCGAAATGTTCTTTTGACGGATTTTGTAATGAAAAACAGCACAAAAATGGCGGAAATTCTATTTAAAACTGTTGTTTATAAAAATTCAGAATGCATTATGCTTTATAAAGCTCTGGGCAACGAGGTAAACACCGATGCCATCTTTGAAAAAGGGCTGGCGGATGGAAAAACGCTTGTTTTTCCTGTTACTGATAGTAAAAGCGGTGTTATTGTACCTTATTCCGCTGACCGAAATACTGTGTTTAATAAAGGCGGCTTTTCGGTAGAAGAACCGCAGAATAGTCATGAGATACAAGCAGGTGAGATTGACCTGGTAATTGTGCCGGGTATAGGGTTTGATATGAAGGGAAACCGTATCGGTTTCGGCAAAGGCTGTTACGATGGGTTTCTTAAAGAGTGTAATGCTGTTAAAATCGGGCTGTGTTACGGTTTTCAGGTTGTAGAAAATATCCCTGCCGAGGAACATGACATAAAAATGGATTATATTTTAACTGAAAAAGGGTTTTTCAGTTGCATATAAAACAGAAAGGAATGATATTTTATGAAAAAAGGAAAGGTTTTGTCGCTTTTACCGATTGGTGTATTTTTGGTGCTTTACCTGGGGCTTGGAATTGTTTTCCAGTACATAATGGGTAAGAATATGGGGTTTTACAACATACCGATAGTTGTAATTTTTATGATTGCCCTGCTTGTTGCCTGTCTCCAGAACAGAACAATTTCTTTTGATAAAAAACTTGAAATTATGGGCCGGGGGGTTGGTGACAAAAACATTGTTACAATGATTCTCATATTTATCTGTGCCGGTATTTTTGTGGGTGTTGTCGGAAGATCCAGTGCAGAAAGTGTTGCCTATTTTCTTCTTTCGGTAATACCGCCCAAGCTTGCAGTTTGCGTTCTTTTTGTTGTAAGCTGTTTTGTTTCTACTGCTATGGGAACATCGGTAGGCACAATTACACTTATTGTACCCATCGCGGCATCTGTGTCCCAGGCATCGGGATTTTCTCTTGCACTTTGCGTGGGTTCGGTAATGGGCGGAGCTATGTTTGGTGATAACCTTTCCTTCATTTCGGACACTACCATTGCCGCTTGTAACGGTCAGGGTTGTGCAATGAAGGATAAATTTAAAACAAACTTTATTATTGTAATTCCTGCGGCAGTTATAACTCTTTTGATTATATATTTTATGTCGGCAAAAAGCGGAGTATCGGATATTCCCTTAAAGCCCTATAACCTTGTACAGATAATTCCGTATATCCTTGTTCTTATAGGAGGCATTATTGGTATAAATGTATTTATAATTCTTATGGTAGGTATTCTCAGCGGAAGTATAATAATGCTTGTGAGCGGTGCAACAACTTTTTATGATTTGCTTGGCAGTATGGGAAGTGGCGCATCAGGTATGTTTGAAACCGCAATGGTTGCAGTTCTTGTTTCTGCAATTTGTGCTCTTATTCAGTATGCAGGCGGGTTTGAAGCACTTCTCAGCGGCATAAGAAAAGTATTCCGCGGCAAAAAAGGAGGTCAGCTTGGTGTGGGTATGCTTGTGGGAGCAATGGATATTGCAACTGCAAACAATACTGTTGCAATTGTTATGGCGAACCCTATTGCAAAAGAAATCTCTTCAGAATATGGAATTTCACCTAAAAAAACCGCATCAATCCTTGATACTTTTTCTTGTATATTCCAGGGTATAATCCCATATGGTGCGCAGATGCTTGTTGCTATTACAGCAGTAAATGAAATGGGCGGAGAAATATCAGCCTTTGAAATTATCCCTAATATTTTTTATCCTTTTATGTTGCTTATCAGCTCTCTTGTGTTTATGTTTTTTGTTCCCGAAAAGAAAAATAGAGGCTGAACGGAGGAATACCTATGCGTGAAGTTGAAAACAAATCTCCACTCCGTATTCTTTACGGGACGGAGCTGAAAAACGATAAGTTTTCTATTTTCCTTACCAAATCAGAAAATAATCCTAAACACAGCCATTCTTTTTTTGAACTTGCATATGTGAAAAAAGGACCGGTAAAACATATTTTTAATGATGAAGAACAAATTCTTGAAGCAGGGGACTACATAATTGTAGACTACGGTGCACTTCACGGTTATACCGGTAAGGATATTGCCATTATAAACTGTTTGTTCCTTCCGGAGCTTATTGACCGTACCTTTAAAAGCTGTTCCGGGTTTGATGCTCTGCTTAACAATTATCTTATAAAGTATTATCATCACGGTGCAGCAGTAAGCCCCGAAAAAAGAGTGTATCACGATATTGACGGTGAAATTATTCAGACCCTGGAAAAAATGGCTGATGAATACCGTGATAAAAAACCGGGGTATATGGAGTTAATCAGGTGCTATCTGATTGAGATTATCATTAAAACAATGCGTACAACCTCCGTTGAGTTGTCGTTTAATGAGGAAAACTGCATCAGCAAATATGTTTCGGAATATGTGAGCATTAACTATGCGAAACAGTTGAAGCTTAGTGAAATATGCGAAAACCTGAGCTATAGCCTTCCATATGTAAGTAAAAAGTTTAAGGACGAAACAGGGGAGACCTTTGTGGAGTGTCTTCAGAGAGTAAGACTTGAGGAAGCCTGCCGATTGTTGGGAAACACTTCGCTTAGTGTGGAAACAATATCCCACAGAGTAGGCTACAACGATATAAAGTACTTCAGGACTTTATTCAGGGATGTGCTTAAAATGACCCCTAAACAGTACAGAAAACAGGTTCAGGATATTACTGAAGTTGACAATTGATTTTTTTACAAAGGAGAAATTTTTATGTATTGCAGAAATTGTGGCAACAAAATGGAACAAGGTGAGTTGGTTTGTCGGAATTGCGGTTCTAAAGAAGATGTTTTCAGACCGTTTAATATCCTCACACCGGCTCAGGAAATGCTGAAAAAAGCCGGAACCTCAACAGCATACACAATCGCTTGCGTTACGCAGACTCTGACGGTGCTTATCGGTGTTATTTTTCTTGTTTTGGTTGGTGTTTTTGGCTCTTTCTTTATTTATGATACAGTTGGGTCGATGATAAGTTCGTACAGCTATAGTGAATTCTCGGTTTATTACGGGGATATTGAGTTGCTTGAAGCTATAGCTCTGGTTTTGCCGGTGTTTGCGGTTGTTGCCGGAGCGTGTGTTGCCGTTCCCGGTATTATCAATTCGGTAGCTTTATGGATGATAAGGAAAAATGCCGGAAGTAAAAATAAACCTCTTAAAACAACAGGGCTTACAATACTTCTTGGTATGAACATAATTTCCTTTTCGTTTTACTGTATTGAGGTTGTGATGAGCATAATAAATACCGTATTTCAGTTTTCCGCAGGTGCGGCCGGAGTGTTGTTTACAGCAGGGAGTCTGTCATCGGTTGTGAGTGCTGTTTTGATGGGAGCTGTCTTTTTGGTGACTTTATGCGGATACATTCTCGGTTTTATTTTTTACCTGAAGGTGTTTAAAACCATAAATGCGGCAAGAAAAATTATCCGTAACGGTGATTCTGCACAAAAGCCTTCGAAATTTGCCGCAATATACCTTATATTTGAAAGTACAGTCTGCATTCTCGGGGCCATAGCAGCTCTTGTATTTATAATTCCTGTGGGTGGAACCCTTGCGGTTATTCCCTTTGTTATTTGTACCGTACTGTTTTTACTTTTTGTTTTATATGCAATATTCTACGGCAGCTGCGCTGCGGTCATATTAAAAATGCTGACACGGATTGATGAAATACGAAGTGTTACAATGTAGCTTAAAAAGAAGAATCCCCGATGAAATTATTCATCGGGGATGATTTTTTTAAAGCTTTGAAAGAGATTCTTTAACCTTTGTGAGCATTTCCTCGTACATTGCAAGCTTGTTCTTTTCTTCTTCAATAACATTTGCAGGAGCCTTACTTACAAAGCCCTGGTTATTAAGCTTACCCTGAGCGCGTTTAACCTCACCTTCAAGGCGGGTCTGCTCTTTTTTGAGTCTTGCAATTTCTTCTTCCTTGTTTACAAGGTCATCAAGGGGAATTGCAATCTCTGCACCGTTACAAACGGTTGTAACTGCAGTTTCGGGAACTATGCTGCGGTCTGCGGTGATTTCTGTTTCACTTGCAGAACAAAGCTTTTCATAGAACAGAACACCTTTTTCAAACACATCTGCCTGTTCTGTTACAATAATAAGTTTAGCCTTTTTGGAATTGGGAACATTTTTTTCTGTGCGGATATTACGCACAGCAGAAATTGCACCCATAATTTTTTCCATATCTGTTTCTGCCTGAGGGAAATTTAAGCTTTCGTCATATTCCGGCCACTGAGAAATCATAATACTTTCTCCTTCGTGAGGAAGATGCTGCCATATTTCTTCAGTAATGAAAGGCATAAAGGGATGAAGAAGCTTCATTGAATTGGAAAGAACATAGCAAAGTACATTCTGAGCAGCTTTGCCTGTTGCGTTTTCCTTATCAAACAAACGGGGTTTAACAAGCTCAATATACCAGTCGCAGAAATCGTCCCAAAGGAAATCATAAAGCTTTGAAACAGCAACTCCGAGCTCGAATTTGTCGAGGTTATCCGTAACTGCCTTAACAAGATTGTTGTATCTGGAAAGAATCCATTTATCTTCAATGCAAAGCTCATTTTCTGCAGGAAGAACACACTTGTCAATATTAAGATTCATAAGAGTGAAACGGGAAGCGTTCCATATTTTATTCGCAAAGTTTCTGCTTGCTTCTACGGTTTTTGAACCTACGATTTTGTTAACCGCAGGGTCGGGATTCTGACCTTCGGGTACAGGAGGCTCGTAGGTTACGGGGAATCTCATATCATTACCGGGTGCAACACCTGTAACAAGAGTAAATCTCAGGGCATCCGCACCGAACATATCAATAATCTGCAATGGGTCAACACCGTTGCCCTTTGACTTTGACATTTTTTCACCGTTACCGTCACGGACAAGTCCGTGAATGAATACGTGCTTAAACGGAGCTTTTCCTGTATGCTCACAAGCGGAGAATATCATTCTTGATACCCAGAAGAAAATGATATCATAGCCTGTTACAAGAGTACTTGTGGGATAGAAATAATCATAATCCGGTGTTTTTTCAGGCCATCCGAGTGTTGAGAACGGCCAGAGTGCTGATGAGAACCATGTATCGAGAACATCTTCTTCCTGTCTTACAGGCTTTCCGCACTTGGGACATACTGTAAGATCCTCTTTTGAAACTGTCATCTCACCGCAGTCATCGCAGTAGAAAGCAGGA
>JAZQCS010000082.1:0-27667 GCA_045546415.1 Clostridia bacterium
GATGGAATATGTTAAACAAGTGATTAAAAGCAGGCGGAAGGTTTTCTTAACTCTGCCCGCATTTTTAGCACCAAAATTATAGCTTGTAATGGGCTGAGCACCTTGTGCAATTCCCTGCAGAGGTAACATTGCAAACTGCATAACACTTGTCATAATGGTCATAGCACCAACTGCAATATCTCCGCCATATTTAAGGAGTGAAGAATTAAAGCAAACAGAAATCACACTTTCGCTTGACTGCATAACAAACGCCGCCGTTCCAAGTGCGATGCAAGGCAGAATGATACCTGCCCGTAGTTTTAAGTTTTCTTTCTTTATTCTAAGCTGTGTCTTTTTTCCGCAAAGGAAAGAGATAATCCATACACAGGAAAGCATCTGCGAAATAATGGTTGCAAGTGCCGCACCCTTTACACCCATTTGGAATCCAAAAATAAATATGGGATCAAGCACAATATTACACGCCGCACCGATAATTACCGAAACCATTGATGTGGTGGTGAACCCCTGTGCTGTGATAAACGTGTTCATTCCCAGGGTCATCTGCACAAACAAAGTGCCAAGGGCGTAAATGCTCATATAATCGGTTGCATAGCCGATTGTGTTTTCGCTTGCGCCAAAGGCAAGGAGAAGGTCCTTGTTCCAGATAAGCAAAACTGCTGTCAGGATGATTGATACAACAATCTGCAGACTAAAGCAGTTACCAAGTGTCTTTTCAGCGGAATTCTGATTCTTTTCGCCCATAAAGATAGACGCTCTCGGTGCACCGCCTGAGCTTACAAGAGCTGCAAAAGCCGCAACAAGCATAATCAGGGGCATACACACACCAACTCCGGTAAGCGCCATACTTCCGTCACCCGGCATATGACCTATGTATATGCGGTCAACTATATTGTAAAGCATATTGATAAGCTGTGCCACAACCGTTGGAATTGACAACTTAAACAAAAGCTTTCCGACAGGCTCGTTCATCAAAAATTCTTTGTTGTTACCCATTTTTTAACACCTTTTTTTATAACTCTTTCAATATATTATAGAATTAGTGCACGATTTAGATGCCGCAAAATCATTTTACCAGGAGTAAAAATGCTTGCTTGCAAGGGCATTTTTGCGACGCCGTCAATTGACACAGCGGTCAAAAGACCGCAAAAAGCCGAAAGGCTTTAGGAATTTTATGCAATAAAATTCCGTATGTGTCAATTATAGCACAAATCAGACAAAATTTCAATATAAATTACAAAAAACAGAACCTGTGTGGTTCTGTTTTTTAATCTACTTTTCATTTGTCTGATTGTATGTTGGGAAAAGCTCACGCCATACATCCGTATGAGCTTCACAATCAAGAAAATGACCAAACAAATCATTTTGTTCATCGGTGGAATTTTCGTTGCAGGCATTACGCAAAACACCCTTGTAAGCTCCCTGCATAGAAAGGCAGAACTCGTGCCATCCCTGTTTCCATTCTCCTGTCATAAGCTCCGCATTACGCTTATAAAATGCGTTCATAATTTCTTCTTTTTCCTCACCCTTTGCAAGAGTAATACCCATATCATCATAATTAACAGTAGGCACAAACTCAATCTCATGGGTTTTGGTGTCATATTTAACCATAAGTGCATTGTCCCAGGTTTCAGGCATCTGCACACCCTGAAGTTTAACAAAATGTGAATTCCCCTGTCCGTAAAGAATGTGACATCCCTCAAACTGTTCATAACAGCCAATGCAATGGCTATGCTGACACAATACCACATCTGCACCGTTATCCGCCATAGCTCGGCAAACTCTGCGAAGACGTGGTGACGGATATTTACAATGTTCTTTACCTCCATGATATATAACAATTACACGGTTATTTTCTTCTTTTGCATTGCGGATGTCCTTCATTGTATCAAACTCATCAAAAGGACGGGAACCCATTCTATCCTCAAGAGCATAAGAATATTCGTGTTCACATACGGTAATTATACAAACCTTTTCTCCATCCTTTTCAAAAACAAAGTTTTTTCTGGAATCCTCATAGTTTTCGCCGAATCCGGTATACGAAATTCCTGCCTTATCAAGAGCCAGCTTTGTGTCCTGTACCCCTTTGATACCGTAATCGAAAACATGATTATTACTGAGTCCGCAAATGTTTACGCCTATCTCCTTTAAAACCTCTGCCGTTTCTGCGCAGGCTTTGAGCGGAGGTCCGAATTTTTTAATAGCCTTATCGTGGTCAGTTATGGCACATTCAAGATTCACAAAATTAATATCGTTACCTTTGAAATGTTCAAGGGTATCGGTAAACAGAGTTTCCATATCCTTTTTCAGGAAATACGAATTTGTAGTTGCTGTGGGAGAAACATCTCCAAGCAATAAAGCTTTCATAAAATCACCTCAAAATACATTTTCAGATATTGACATCCGACCCCGGTGGGGTTATAATAATTATATATCAACCCTGTATACAATTTCAATTAACTATATTGGTTAATAAGAATGTTTTTTGCACAATATTAATTTCCGAGGTGTTTTTATGGAAAGGTTTCCTTTGAAAAAAATTACCCACTATTGCAACATTTCAGTAAACGGATGCGCAGGTATGATTCCCCACAGTTCGGATTTTTACGACCTTACTTTTGTACTCAGCGGAAGCATGACATACATTGTTGGCGGCGAAACCGTTGTACTGAACAAAAACGATGCGGTTTTTATACCTCCCGGTGTTCTGAATTCACGGCTGAAAGGTTCTGTGCCGGTTCACTATGTAAGCTTCAACTTTTTTCCGCAAGAAGGCTTTGTTGCACCATTTAAAACATATATGCCCAGCTGTATAACCTCCGATATAAGGCAACTCATTCAGGCTTTTCCCCAGAGTCATCTTTCCCCTTATTATCACGCAGAGGAAAAATTACTTTGTATTCTCGGATACATTTTATATGAACTGATGGATTTTTCTGAAATGCAAAGCACAAATGAGCACATTATAGCAATACTCCGTTATGTAGAAAACAATCTCGATAAAAAAATGTCCCTTGCAACTATATGTAAAGAAATAAATCTGACAAAGGAATATACTGCACATATATTTA
Source organism: Clostridia bacterium (assembly GCA_045546415.1). Taxonomy (GTDB): domain Bacteria; phylum Bacillota; class Clostridia; order RUG12999; family RUG12999; genus RUG12999. The sequence goes on from JAZQCS010000082.1 coordinate 3,069, forward strand.
AAAAGGAAACCGGAAAAACTCTTGTAGCATACATTAACGAACGGAAAATGCTTCTTGCAAAGGAGTTAATAAATTCCATGCCTCTCAGGGAGGTTGCCTTGCGGCTTGGTTACGACAACTACAACTATTTTTCAAGACTTTTTCGCCGTCATTTTGATGTTACTGCAGTATCACTCAAAACTAAAAATTAATTATAAAAAGCCGCAAAGCTGTGAAAAGAATTTTCCTCTTTGCGGCTTTGCACATATACCTGTTTATATGCATAATATGTGGTATAGATTAACAACAAGGAGTGATTTTTATGGTTTCAAAAATCGCTTTTATAGGTGGCGATTTGCGTATGCCTGAGGCGGCAAGATTTTCCCGTTCAAGGTGTAATGCTCTTTCGGTATATGGCTTCGATAAATATGAATACTGTTATGAGTGCTTTGGTATAACCTGTGAAACCTCTCCGGAGACCGCTCTTTTCGGTGCAGAAGCGGTTGTTCTTGGTTTACCCTGCATATCAAACGAGAATCGTATATATGCACCCTACTGTTCCCGGGAAATCACTATGGAAAGGTTTTTTTCCTGTCTTACTCCCGGAGTTTCGGTTTTTTGCGGCAGACCCTCGCAGGGTTTCATTGAAGCTGCCGAAAAGAACAGCATTACCGTTCACGATTATTTTTCACGGGAAGAGCTTACCTTAAAAAACGCTATGATTACCGCCGAAGGGGCAATTCAGACTGCCATGCAGGAAACCCCTTACACAATAAACGGCAGCAAATGCCTTGTTATAGGCTATGGCAGAATCGGAAAAATGCTGTCTCGCCTCCTTGCAGGGCTTGATGCGGAGGTTACCTGTTCCGCACGCAAAAGCTCCGACCTTGCCTTAATTGAGTGTAACGGATTAAAATCTGTTGAAACAGGCAATATCATTGAAACAATTTCTTCTTATAATATAATTTTCAACACCGTGCCGGGCTGTGTTTTACCCGAATCCGTGCTGAGCTTTGTTCATCCGGATACACTTATAATTGACCTTGCATCAAAACCCGGCGGTGTAGATTTTACAAGTGCAAAAAATTTCGGATTAAAAGTAATCTGGGCAACCTCCCTACCGGGAAAAGTAGCCCCCGAAACATCAGGTAAAATTATTGCAGATACCGTTTTCAATATAATTTCCGAAAAGAACAGGAGGTGAAAACATGATAGATTTAACCGGCATTCGGATAGGTTTTGCCATGACCGGTTCTTTCTGTACTCTTTCAAATGCCCTTGATGCTTTAAAGGAACTGCAGAAAACCGGTGCAGACATAACTCCAATAATGAGCGAGATAACCGTATCAACAGATACTCGTTTCGGTGCGGCAGATTATTTTAAAAGTGAGGTGCTTTCCATAACAGGAAAATCCTCTGTAATATGCTCCATCCGCGATGCTGAACCAATAGGTCCCAAAAAGCTTCTGGATGTTCTTATAGTTGCTCCATGCACCGGAAACACTCTTACAAAAATGGCACTTGGAATTACAGACAGCTGTGTTACCATGGCTGCAAAGGCTCATCTTCGCAATAACAGACCGGTAATTATTTCGGTTTCATCAAACGACGGCTTGAGCAATACTGCAAAAAATCTTGGACTTTTAATGAACTCAAAGAATATTTACATAGTCCCCTTTACTCAGGACGATGCAACAAAAAAACCAACGTCGATAATATCCGATATGCGTTTAATTCCCCAGACAATTATGTCGGCAATGAACGGAGTTCAGGTTCAGCCGCTTATCATATAGAAGAAGACGGCAACAAAAGTTGCCGTCTTTTTTACATACTATATTGAACTTTCATCTGCATTGTTCCGGTGTTCCAGTCAATTACACACACATAAAGATTTCCCGGAAGTGTGGGATAATAGCAAAGAATGTTGCCGTTTTCAAAAACATCCCTCACCGCAAAGGCAAAAGGTCCCTCGCTTCTTATAATAAACCTGATATTTCCGTTGTAATTATAAACCAGAAGACTTTCATTATCCAGCACAGCTACCGCCTGAAACTGTTCCATATGCTTAACAAGTCCGATACTTTTACCGTTATGTATACATGGCTGACCGTCAAAAACCCAAAACACCTGATTTCCGTTTAATTTTATTTCCATATAATCAGTTCTCCAGTTTTAAATCGCCATCTTTAATTATACCGGTTTTTCTGAATATCCAGCCAATTACCATAGTAATAACAGCAGGCAGAACAATTGCAACAAGAGCAAGACCAATCCAGTCGAAAGCTGTTATAGAAGCTTTAACACCGTTTGTCACATCCGATACCCATCCGCTGTATACACCGATAGGTCCCACAAGACCGCAGGTACCCATACCTGAGGATACCGGTGCACCGTTCATTTCAAGCTTGAATATGCAGGTGGCTATTGGTCCTGTGATTGCAGAAGTTATAATTGCCGGAAGCCATACCACCGGTTTTTTTACTATATTACCCATCTGAAGCATACTTGTACCAAGCCCCTGTGAAACAAGACCGCCAACACGGTTTTCCTTAAAGCTGAGCACAGCAAAACCCACCATGTTTGCACAACAGCCTGCAAGAGCTGCACCGCCTGCAAGACCGGTCAGACCGAGTGCTGCACAAATTGCCGCAGAACTGATGGGAAGTGTAAGAGCAATACCAACAAGCACAGAAACAACAATACCCATAACAAGAGGCTGTTGTTCTGTTGCCCACATAATTGCAATACCAATTGAAGATGCTGCTTTACCCAAAGCAGGAGCACACCATATGGACAGAAGCACACCTACTATAATTGTAACAGCAGGAGTAACAATTATATCAACCTTTGTTTCCTTGCTGACAAGTTTACCGAACTCTGCCGCAACAAGAACAATAAAGAAAACAGCAAGGGGACCACCGGCACCACCAAGAATATTAGCTGCCGAACCTACGGTCACAAGAGAAAACAGTACAAGTGGAGGACACTTTAAAGCATAGCCAATCGCTACTGCCATTGCCGCACCTTGCACTTCAGGATGCTCTACGGTATCTGCCGCATACGAACCGATAGTAACAAGTATATCAATTCCGAACTGCTGACCGATGGTTTTTAAAATTGTGCCTATAAGCAACGATGCAAAAAGACCTTGCGCCATTGCTCCCATCGCGTCAATACCATACCTTTTCACCGAAAACTCGATGTCTTTTTTCTTTAAGAAATTTTTAATTTTACCCAAAACACATTACCTCTTTTCTTATATTTAAAAAATTTCTTACATTGTTCTGAAAAGCCCCACAACCTTACCGATAATTGCAACCTGTTCGGGATAAATAGGCTCAAGAGCATCATTTTCAGGCTGCAGACGGATTCTGCCATCCTGTTCTCTGTAGAAGGTTTTTACAGTTGCACTATCATTTACAAGGGCTACAACAATTTCTCCGTTAACAGCGGTTTCCTTTTTTGAAACAATAACAAGGTCCCCGTTAAAAATTCCGGCATTTATCATACTGTCGCCATGAACCTTAAGCATGAAAACTTCACTTTTTTTAGCAAACCTTGCCGGTAACGGAAAAACATCTGTAATCTGTTCCTGGGCAAGTATGGGCATTCCTGCCGCAACATCACCTATAACAGGAACTTCAATGTACTCCTCAGAGCCAATTTCGGATTTATCAAATTCAGAATGCTCCTCCTCCCTTGCAACGCGAATTGCACGGGTTTTAGTAGAATCTCGCTCTATAAGACCCTCTCTTTCCATGCGGGCAAGATACCCGTGAACTGTTGAAGGAGAACTGAGGCCTACTTTTGTACAAATTTCACGAACAGAAGGTGGATACCCGAACCTTTCGGTATGTTCAATTATATAATTCATTATGTTATTTTTCATATCATCATTTTTTCTTGGCATTTAATCAACTCCTTTTTTTCATTATAACACAAAATTTTCAATTTGTCAAACATTTGTTCTCATTTCATGAAATTTTTTTCACAAAAAAGAAAAATTAAAAATTTTTTAAAAAAACACTTGACAAAGAACAAATGTTCTGCTATAATTAAAAGCGAACAAAGGTTCGCGAACAAATTTTCGCATTTAATCTTTTTGAAAGGATTGATTTTATGTTAATTATAATTCACGGTAAAAAAAGAAAGGTTAAGGTTAATCTCGCAAAGTTTATGTTTGCTTTCTTACTGATCTGCAGCCTTGCAACCGGTGTTTTTTCAATGTTTGGTAATGAGCCCGTTGCTCTTTCTGCAAATGAAGAGTGTGATATTGTTTGTGTTAAAGCCGGAGATACCCTTTGGAGTATTGCTCTGGAATATAACGATGGTTCTCACGATACCAGAAAAATTGTAAACGATATTATTTCACACAATGCTATAGACTCTTCCCTTTACGCCGGTCAGGTTATTGAAATCCCCGGCAAATACTGTTCCTGATGTCATAAGAGCTACCACTCTTATACATATACACCCAAACACACAAGCAAGGATGCCGCTTCGGTCTACCGGAACGGCATCCTTGCTTTTTATCACAATATTTACTGTTGTTTTTTATTGAATTGTACCAAAAACTACAATATATTGAAAAAACCTATTGACAAATTGCTTCGGTTGATGTATGCTATTAATGATGTTTTATGTCAAAAAACATAAAAATAGGAGGAGTTAAAAATGAAACTAATCTATGGTGTAAATGACAAACCAAAATTTGGGCAGATTCTTATTTTTGCTTTTCAGCAGCTGCTCGCAATCCTTGCGGCAACAATTGCCGTTCCCTCAATCATCGGCAATGGAATGTCTCAGTCGGCGGCGCTTTTCGGTGCAGGTGCAGGTACAATTATTTACCTGCTGTTCACTAAGTTCAGAAGCCCTGTTTTCCTTGGTTCTTCCTTTGCTTTCATCAGTCCGATGTTTGCAGCCTTTGCCGGTGCTGCTTCCTTTTCAACCAATGCCGGTTATGCCGGTCTTATTATAGGTGCAGCCTTTGCCGGTCTTGTTTATGTAATTATTGCACTTGTCGTAAAGTTTGCAGGCGTAAAATGGATTTCAAAGCTTATGCCCGCTGTTGTTATCGGCCCTACTGTTGCAATTATCGGTCTTTCCCTTGCCCGTAATGCCGTTGGTGATGTTCTGAAGTTTTCAACACTGAGTGTTGATGTTAACAATCTCGGTTCTCTCACTTATACCATGACTACAAAAGGCTGGCTTGGTTTTATATGCGCAGCGGTTACTGTTCTTGTAGTTGTTCTTTGTTCTGTTTACGGTAAAAAAACATTAAAGCTTATCCCCTTTATTATTGGTATTCTTGCAGGTTATGTTGTTGCTTCAATCTTTACCGTAATTGGTATTGCAACCGGTAACGACGCCTTCAGAATCATCGATTTCAGTCTTTTTGCAAACATGAAGTGGTATCCTGATTTCTCTTTCCTTAAAGCAATTAAGGGCTTTAAAGAGATTGATGCACAGTATATTGCAACCATTGCTGTTGCTTACGTTCCTGTAGCATTTGTTGTGTTTGCAGAGCACATTGCAGACCACAAAAACCTTTCTACAATTATTGACAAAGACCTTCTTGAAGAGCCCGGTCTTCACAGAACACTTCTTGGTGACGGTGTAGGTTCAATTGTGGGAGCTTTCTTCGGCGGTTGTCCCAACACTACCTATGGTGAATCCGTTGGCTGTGTTGCAATCACCAAACACGCCTCAGTTGTTACAATTTTAGCTACTGCGATTATAGCAATTATAGCTTCCTTTGCGGCACCCTTTGTAACCTTCCTCGCTACCATTCCCCCATGCGTAATGGGCGGTGTATGTATTACTCTTTACGGTTTCATCGCAGTAAGCGGTCTTAAAATGCTTCAGAGCGTTGACCTTTCCAAAAACAAAAACATTTTTGTCGCTTCCGTCATTCTTATTATCGGTATAGGCGGTATGACCTTACAGCTTGGTAAAATAACCATTACTGCTATTGCATCGGCACTTATTTTAGGTATACTTACCAACCTTGTTGTTTCAAAAAGCAAGGATGAAGAACAGGAGTAAAAAATGAGCAACGTAAAAATTTTTGACCATCCCCTTATTCAGCACAAAACCACCATCCTCAGGCAAACCTCAACTACCAACAAGGAGTTTCGTGAGCTTGTTGAGGAAATTACTACTCTTATGTGCTACGAGGCGCTTCGTGACCTTCCTCTTAAGGAGGTTGAAATTGAAACACCCATAAAGAAAACAAAACAGAAAATGCTTGACGGTGAAAAGCTTGCCATTGTACCCATTCTCCGTGCAGGACTCGGTATGGTAAACGGTATGCTCAGCCTGGTTCCCTTCGCAAAGGTCGGTCACATTGGTATGTATCGCGATGAAGAAACCATGGAACCTCACGAATATTACTGCAAGCTTCCTGCCGACATTGAAAAAAGACTTGTTGTGGTTGTTGACCCAATGCTTGCAACCGGTGGCTCTGCTATTGATGCCATAGGGCAAATTAAAAGCTACGGTGCAACAAACATAAAGTTCCTTTGTCTTATTGCCGCACCTGAGGGTATTGAAGCACTTTCAAAGGCTCATCCCGATGTTGAAATTTACTGTGCAAATGTGGATGAAGGTCTTAATGAAAAATGCTACATTGTTCCCGGTCTTGGCGATGCCGGTGACAGAATTTTCGGTACAAAATAAATATAAAAACAAAAATCTCAGGCGTTAAGCCTGAGATTTTTTTCAATTCATTATGCAAGTTCAAATTTTTCTCTAATATAGAAGGGCTGTGTCCACAGGGTTGAGCCGTATTCGCTGGTTACCTGTATGCGAACATATTTTTCTTTGCCGGAAAACTCGTATTCAAGCTCTTCTCCAAACTTTGACAGAAGAACCCTTCCGTGTTCACCAAAAACAGTAAATCGGCATCCATTTGAAAATGTGGGCACCTCTTCTTTTGCAGAAAGCCTGATTGTGTTATTTTCAAATGTGAGAGTTTTTATCATGAGTCCGTTTGAGACATAAAATCTGCCTCGTTTCAACGCATTGATAATGTCCTTTTTGCTTCTGGAGGGTGCATAAATAACAGTAAATGCACGGGATAAATCCTCCCACCGGTGGAAATCATCGGTGCCTATTCCCCACAACAGCTTGCCATGAGAAAGAAAATAATCCCACACATCGGTAGCAAGCCCGCTGCCACCTATACGAAAAGCTTTTCCATTTAAAATTTCCAATCCGTTAAATCCGCTGAGTCGGTCAATTTCCGAAGGAGACCAGCATTTTTTCAGGTTGTATTCTCCATTTTCATTAAGGTCATTTCCTGTAGGTATTGCACGGTTAGGGTGACAAACGAAGGAAACTCCGCCGTCACGAATAACCGAATCAATAACCTGCTGATGATTGCCGTATACCACATTTTTGGAACCAAGCACCAGCAATTCTTTATCCTGACAGTATTCGTAGCCTTCAAGCAGAGTCATTTCAAACTCATCCTCATAGGCTGATGTGTCCGTATAAAGATCGCTGTTAGTAACGGCAAGCACATTATATCCGCATTCATGATACAGACCAAGTACTTCCTTTAAATCGTGCCTTCCGGGTGTTCCTTTACCTGTTCCGCAGTGGGTATGAAGGTTCGCTTTATACCACAGCATATTTTCAATGCCTTCGTAGGGGTTGGTATACATACAAATCAATTCCTTTACGAAAAAATTTTGAAGCGCCGGTTTATCTGAGTTCTCCACCCAGCTTGTTGTTGATGTTTTTAATTATTTTATTCATTGCTCCGTTAATTTCTTCTTCTGCAAGAGTTCCCTCAGCCGAACGGAGTGTGAGAGCATATGCTACACTCTTCTTATCTTCAGGAATCTGCTTTCCGCGGTATACATCAAAAAGCTGTACCTTTTCAAGAATTTTACCGCAGGATTCACGAATTACTTTTTCAATTTCTGCAACAGGAACTGCATTATCAATAAGGATTGCAAGGTCACGGGTAACTGCAGGGAATTTAGGGCTGGGAACATACTGTTTTTCGTTATCAATTGCCTCAGCAAAGCTTGCAAAGTCAATTTCAGCAACATAAACTTTACATTCAAAGCCAAACTTTTCTGCTACAAGAGGATGAATTTCACCCATTATACCGCAAACCTTTCCGCCAAGGATAACATCTGCGCATCTTCCCGGATGGAAGGTAGGGTTCTGCTTGTTTGCAGTAACCTCAAGGCCCTTTACATTAACACAGTTGGCGAGCTCTTCCACAGAGCCTTTAAGGGTGAAGAAATCAACATCTGCACCATACATACCAATTGTAATTTTATTATATTCATCAGGAAGCTTATCCTCAGTTGTGGGAATATATGTTCTTCCGATTTCAAACAGCTTAGCATCCTCATTGCGAAGATTATAGTTTCTTGCAAGAGTTTCAAGCATAGAACCGATTGTGGTGGTTCTCATAACTGAGGTATCCTCACCAAGAGGATTGGTAATAACTGTCATTCTGCGAAGGTCGCTATCCTCAGGCACATTCATAAGGTCAAGTATTTTAGGGCTTACAAATGAGTAAGTTATAATCTCATAAAGACCAAGCCCGGCAAGAGCGTATTTAACCTTTGCTTCTGTTACCTGCATAAGGTTTCTGCCGCCTGTTGTGGTTTCGCCCTTGGGAAGAGTTGAAGGAAGCTTGTCATAGCCGTAAATACGAACAACCTCTTCAGCAATATCTGCCATAAACTCAACATCCTGACGGTATGTAGGAGCAAGACATTTGCCGTCTTCCACCTTGAAATCAAGCTTTTTAAGAGTGTTTACCATAAAGCTTTCGGAAATATCAGTTCCAAGGAAAGCATTGATTTTCTTTGCATCAAGCTCAATCCATTTTCTGTTGTCAACAGCATTGTTAATATCAATCACACCGTCTACAACCTCACCTGCGCCAAGCATTTCAATAAGCTGGCAAGCTCTGTTTGCAGCCTCTTCTACCATAAAGGGGTCAAGGAACTTTTCGTAAAGACCGGAGGCATCAGTACGAAGACCAAGCTTTTTGGAGGTAAGACGCACACATTTACCGTCGAAGTTTGCAATTTCAAACACGATGGTCTTGGTATCGTCCTTAATTTCAGAGTTTTCGCCGCCCATAACACCTGCTACCGCAACAGGCTTTTTGCCGTCCGCAATAACAAGCATTGAAGGGTCAAGCTCACGCTCAACACCGTCAAGAGTGGTAATTTTTTCTCCTTCTTTTGCATCTCTTACCACAATTTTACTATCCTCAAGGTAAGAAATATCAAAAGCATGCATAGGCTGACCGTATTCAAGAAGAATATAGTTTGTAATATCAACAATGTTGTTGATGGAACGAAGTCCGCAGCCACGGAGACGGTCTACCATCCACTTGGGCGAAGGACCGATTTTAACATTCTTAACAACACGAGCCATATATCGCTTACACATTTCGGGATTCTGCACATCTACTGTAAGATATTCGTTAATATCTCCACCGCTGCCCTTTACGGCAATTTCAGGAAGATTAAGAGGCTTGTCAAAGGTAACTGCTGTTTCCCTTGCAAGGCCGATAACACTAAGGCAATCCTGACGGTTGGGAGTAATTTCAAACTCAACAATGTTCATATTAAGCCCAAGAACATCTTTAATGTCGGTGCCGGGCATAACATCGCCAAGAACTGTTAAAATGCCGTTTTCAGCTGCACCCTCATAGTCACCAAGAGCCATTCCAAGCTCCTCGTGAGAACAAAACATACCCTGTGAAAGCACGCCTCTGAGCTTGCCTTTGGTAATTTCAACCCCACCTGCAAGTTTAGATTTATGGAGTGCCACAGGAACAAGCTGTCCCTCATAAACATTCTTCGCAGCTGTTACTATCTGGATATTTTCCTCACCGCCTGCATCCACCTGGCAAACAACAAGCTTGTCAGCATCAGGATGCTGTTCTATTTTAAGAATTTTACCAACAACTACATTCTGTATTTCTTCGCCGGGATTTTCAACACCCTCAACCTTTGAGCCCGACATGGTCATTTTATCTGAATATTCTTTAGGAGTGACGCCTTTGATATCAACAAGCTCGCCAATCCATTCCATTGATACTTTCATTTTATTCTGTCCTTTCTATGGGTTAAAACTGTTTTAAAAATCTCACATCGTTTTCGAAGAACAAACGAAGGTCACCGATTGTAAAGCGTCTCATTACAATTCTTTCAATGCCAAGACCAAAAGCAAAACCGCTGTAAACCTCAGGGTCGATGCCACAGCCTTTAAGCACCTTGGGATGTACCATACCGGCACCAAGAATTTCTATCCAGCCTTCGCCCTTACAAAGTCTGCAGCCTTTACCACCGCAGGCAAAACAACAGATATCAACCTCTGCAGAAGGCTCTGTAAAGGAGAAATGATGGGGACGAAGTCTTATTTTTGCATCCTCGCCGTAAAGCTTTTTGGCAAAAAGCTCAAGTGTACCTTTAAGGTCTGTCATTGTTATGCCCTTATCAACCACAAGACCTTCCATCTGATGGAAAAGAGGGCTGTGTGTGGCATCCACGGCATCCGAACGGTAAACACGACCGGGAGAGATGATTCTGATAGGTGGTCTGGAATTTTCCATAACACGAATCTGCATAGGAGAGGTCTGGGTACGAAGCACTATGTTATCGTTAACATAGAAGGTATCCTGAGTGTCTCTTGCAGGATGGTTTTTGGGGATGTTGAGCATTTCAAAGTTGTAGTAATCGTACTCAACCTCAGGACCGTCAACAACCTGGAAACCAAGACCAATGAATATATCAGACATTTCGTTTATAACCTGAGTTATAGGATGAAGCCTGCCTGCTTCAGAATGTTTGCCCGGCATGGTAACATCAATTTCTTCTGCAACAAGCTTATGCTGAAGTTCAGCCTCTGCAATTTCCTTTTTTGCAGTTGCAATAAGCTCTTCAACCTTTGCTCTTACCTCGTTGGCAATTTGTCCCACAACGGGTCGTTCCTCAGCAGAAAGTGCGCCCATACCCTTTAAAACTGCAGTAAGTTCACCCTTTTTACCAAGATATTTTACGCGGATTCCTTCAAGGGCTTCAGCCTGATTTTCTCCGCTTGTACGAACAGCCTCAATTTCTTCGGTTGCCATACATTCAATTTGCTGTAACTTTTCTTTCATGATGTGCCTCCAAATCTATGAATTAACAAAATTGTACATAAGTAAAAATATACAGTATATATTTTACATCAAAAAAGTCAATATGTCAAGAAATTTCGCATTTTTTCTATAATATAAAGTAAAAAAAGCGGATTACTTTTGGTAATCCGCTGAAATCTTATGCATATTCAAGCTGTGCCTTACTTGAATTATCCTCATCTTTTATGACGCAAAGTCTTCTCGGAATGCGTTCCTGAAGCTCCTTCAGGTGACTTACAACACCAATAACCCTGCTTTCGCTTGCAAGCTGTTCAAGGCTTCCTATAACGGTGTCGAGAAGTTCTCCGTCAAGGGAGCCAAAGCCTTCATCAAGGAAGAAGAATTCAAGAGGGCTCTGCCCTTTAAGCTGAATCTGTTTTGAAAGAGACACAGCAAGAGAAAGGGAGGTCAGGAAAGTTTCACCACCTGAAAGAGTTCCTACCCCTCTGTATGCTCCTCCTGAAAGATAATCCTTCACCACAAATTCACTTTCGCTACCAAGCTCAACACGATATCTGCCGTGAGTAAGTGAACTTAGAATTTCCGAAGCTTCAGCCAGAACATATCGAAGGCTTTCTTCTGCCACATATTCAACAAATTTGTTTCCCGCAATAAGCTTCTTTATGCAATTGAAGTTTTCCAGGTCCTGAGAAAGCTTCCCGTGAGTTTCCGAAACAGCTTTCCATTTGCTGTGGCTTTCTTCCATTTTTTCTAGTTCGTTTCTTGCAACCTCGTATCCGCTCAGTTCTTCGTCACGCTTAGCGCACGCCTTTTCGTAGTTTTTACTTACAGTGTCGTACTCGGTGGCGGTAACTGTTTTTCCCGAAAGCTTTTCACGGCCTATGGCAATAGCTGTGCGAAGCTTTGCAATTTTTTCATCGTGGCGGTTTATTTCAATATTGTAATTTCCTTCCATTTCGTCGCTGAGACGAGCCTGAAGAATTATCTCAGGAGAAGAAATGTCTGTGCCCTCAAGCACGCCAAGAATTCTTTTTTCGTTTTCCTCGAGCACTTCTGTTTTATGTTGAATTTTTTCTTTTGTAACAACCGCATCGCTTTGAAGCTGTTCAACTGTCTGTTTATGAATTTCAAGCTGTTTTGCGCTTTCGTCTCTTTCATTTACCAGGGCTGAAATTTCACCGTTTACACGCTCAATTTCATCGTAAACCGTTCCTTCGGATACAAGAGCGCCAAGCTGATTTTCAACCTCTTTAAGAGTTTCTCTCTGTTCTGCCGCAGTAGACTGTGTAACAGCAATTTCCGTTTCGAGCTGACCTTGTTTTTCCAGAAGCTTATTGAATTCCTCTACAAGTCCGTCCCGTTCATTGCAAAGTGCAATATTGTCTTTTTCGGTGGACTGGATTTTTTCTTCAATATCTGCAAGAAGGGCAAGCTCTGCAGAGATATCCTCAAATTTGTTTTCAAGCTTGAACCTTGAAAAAACATTCTGTTTTGCAATATGCAGCTTTTCTGCCTGCTCATATTCTCCAACAAGGTCATTAAGGCGTTTATTCTGTGCATCAAGCTGTTTTTCAAGAAGCTCTTTTTTTGTGTCCGCTGCTGCAATCTGACGGTTTAAATTTTCAATTTCAACAAGAACCTCTGCCTTTTGCTGATTATTATAGCCGTTGGTAAAGCCAAGAATTATACGGTCGGTATCCTCAATTTCCTTTTCAAAACGGGCTATTTCGTTCTTACACTCTTCAAGGCGCGCGGCACTTTCCTCGTTAAGCTTTGCAGGTGCAGGATGGTGCATACTTCCGCATACAGGACAGGGCTTTGCATCCTCAAGCTTCTGAGCAATTCGGTAGGCAGTTTCATCCTGAAGAAGCTCCTGCATTTCCGTTTCAAGCCTTGATTTTTCTTCGATATAATCAGCCTTTATGGATTTATACTGATTTATTGTGCTTTCAACGGAAGCACGGCGTTTTTCGTATTTTTCGTTAAGCTCCTTATAAAGAACCTCAGTTTCTTCAATTTCAGCTTCGGTCTGTTTTATCTCTGCTTCAGCACGCTCTTTTTCAGTCTTACATCTCTGCGCATTTTCCGCTGCTTTAATCATTTCATTTTCAAGGCGCTGACCTTCAATAAGAAGAGACCGTCTTGCAAGCTTTGGCTTGTTTTCATTGAAAAAAGCATCAAATTCACCAATAACTCCGCCTATTTCATTGCGGCGTATCTGGTTTTTATTTTTCCTGCCGGTAATTTCAAGAAGGGTATCCTTCAAAATCTCTGCTTTTTCCTCTTTTTCCGCAATACCTGCTGTTAACAAATCAAATTTTTCCTGAAGCCCGGTTCCCTGTTCAAGCCTTGATTTTTTATCGTAAAGCTTAGGCAGGCTCACCTCAGCGTTCTGCATTGCTATCTTTTTACGGTTTTCGGTTCGTTGCACCAAATCCATGGTGTTTTCAAGCTTTACAGCAAGCTCTTCAGCTGTTTTTTCAAGCTGCTTTTTCTCACCTGCATCCTTTTTGTAGGTGTCCCACAAGGGTTCAATTTCCTTAGCTTTTTGGCTTAAATTCACTTTCGATTTCAGCCTGTCATAGTAATCCGTTTCGGAAAGGGCATCCTTGAGCTCGTTTTCATATTTTATGTTATTAACGGAGGTTTCGTACAGCTCCTTAACCTTAACATATTCCTCCTCAACGGTTTTATGGCGTGCAATTGCAACCTCTCTCTGCTTTTCCTTTTCGGCAAATTTTTCTTTTGCTCTTGCATACGCCTCGTCGTCGGAATGCTCAATTGCCGAAAGCTGACCCTTTACATTCTCATATTCCTTTTCAAGGTCATAAATTTTTACCTTTACGCTTTCGGCAAGCTTTTCACCGTATTCGCTGAGACCGAAAAGGCGTTCAAGCATAGCAAGTTTTTTGGATTTTTCCATAGTGAGAAATTCCTGGAACTTGTTGTGCGGAAGAGCAACCGCCCTTGTAAAATCCTCGTATTCAAGACCGATAAGCTCTTTTACCGCGTTATCAATATCGGTGGATTTTTCAGCAACCGGAAGGTCTCCGTCATCCGTCAGGCGGAACATTCTTGCGGTTTTAACATCATATCCGTTTTCTGATTTTCTGGCATAAACACGCTCTATACGGTAGGTGTTTCTTATTCCGTTTTCAAGCATTGAAAACTCAAACATTACACGCATTCTGTCGCACTCGTTGTTCATTATTCCCTGAGTGCCCCTGGCAGCTCTGCTTACCTTTCCGTACAAAGCAAGAGTTATGGCATCAAGCACGGTGGATTTACCGCTGCCGGTACTTCCGAATATACCAAAAAGACCGTTTTCAATAAGCTTTTCAAAATCTATTTTCTGCAGAGTTTTATAGCTCTGTAAGCCTTCAATTTCAAGATATATAGGTCTCACTATTTTTCACCTCTCAGTTCCGCAAAGGCATTTTTTATATTATCGGGCATATCTGTTCCCGTTTTAAGCTTGTAAAAATCTCCGAAGCTTTCTTCAAGAGTTTTTCCAAGCCTTCTTTCAGCCGACTGTACAACAGTTTCGGCACCTTTGAGCTGAGGCTGTACCGAAACCACACCGGGGCAAGCCTCCCGCATTATTTTAAGCTGCTGAACGGTAATGGGCATATCGGTGTTTATTTTAAGCTCTGCCCATATGTTTGCTTCCCCCTGCTCACGACACCAGCGGACAGCCTCTTCAGCACCGTCAAGTGTAACGCTCACAAGACTTCTTCCGCTTTCAAGCTGAACTGTTTTTATTTCAGCCTTATGGTTTTCAATTTCCACCACATAAACAGATTTAGCATAGCCCGCTTCCGAAAAGCTGTAGCTCATAGGTGAACCGCTATAATATGCAGGGCAAAGGCATCCCTCTGCTTTTTGCGGTCTGTGAAGGTGCCCAAGTGCAACATAATCGCACTCTGCAGGAATGGTACTGCCCATTACTGCATATGCACCGCCAAGCTGAAAATTACGCTCGGATTCAGAGGTTTTTCCGCCATTTACATAGATGTGGGATATCATAATGTTTGCGGCATCCGGTTTGAAGTTTTCGCACACCGAATTCATAAGCTCACCGAGGCGTTTGTTGTAATCCGCCTTGATGTTTTCCTCTCCCTCGCTGTATTCAACAGCTCTTGCAATTCTGCTTTCCGAAGGATACGGAAGTGCGGCAACAACTGCCTTTTCACCGTTTTTAAGAGTAAGGGCAAACCAACCCTCACCACTTTCAGTAACAGTGAACAAATCTCCATAGTTTCCCTTTTCAGCCACCGAAAGAGGAAATTCACACATAACAACTCCGCAGCTTCTTGCAAGACTTTCCGCGCTGCAAAGCCCCTGGGGGCTGTCATGGTTACCTGCGGCAACAATTACGCCAACACCGTTATCAGTAAGGTTTTTAAGGGTTTCATAATAAAGCTTCTGTGCCCATACGGGAGGGTTGAAGCTATCAAAAACATCTCCGGCAACAATAACCATATCTACCTTTTCCGCAGTTGCAATTTTCACAAGCTCTGCTGAAAACGCCTCCTGTTCCTGCTGTCTGGAACAGTTTTCAATATTTCTGCCGAAATGCCAGTCTGAGGTATGTAAAATTCTCATAAAAAATTCTCCTATATTTCAAAAGGTATACCAAAATGGTCGTAAGCACTTTTTGTTGCCATACGGCCCCTTGGCGTGCGGTTAATGAACCCAAGCTGAAGAAGGTAAGGCTCGTAAACATCTTCAATTGTTCCTGCATCCTCGCCAATTGTTGCAGCAAGGGTATCAAGACCCACCGGTCCTCCGCCGAAGTTTTCTATAATTGACAGAATCATTCTTTTATCAAGCATATCAAGACCAAGCTTGTCTATCTCGTACATATCCAGAGCCTCATTTGCCACCTTGTCGGTAATTACTCCTTCGGCTTTAATCTGAGCAAAGTCTCTGACACGCTTTAAAAGTCGGTTTGCAATTCGCGGTGTTCCTCTTGAACGGGAGCCGATTTCCATTGCGCCTTTTTCGTCAATTGCAACATTCAATATACCTGCCGAGCGCTTAACAATTGTTGCCAGCTCTTCAGGGGTATACAGTTCAAGACGGCTTATAACACCGAATCTGTCACGAAGGGGTGGCGAAAGCATACCGGCTCTTGTTGTTGCACCAATCAGGGTAAAGGGTTGTAAATCAAGTCGGATTGAACGCGCTGCAGGACCTTTACCGATGATAATATCCAGAGCGTAGTCTTCCATAGCGGAATAAAGCACCTCTTCAACGCTTCGGCTGAGACGGTGAATTTCATCAATGAAAAGCACATCGTTTTCCGCAAGGTTTGTAAGAATTGCCGCAAGGTCACCCGCTTTTTCAATTGCAGGACCTGAGGTTATTTTTATGTTTACACCCATTTCATTTGCAATAATTCCCGCAAGGGTGGTTTTTCCAAGTCCGGGAGGTCCGTAAAGCAAAACGTGGTCAAGGGATTCCCCTCTCTTTTTTGCCGCTTCAATGAAAATTTCCATTTGTTCCTTTGCTTTTTTCTGACCGATATATTCAGTAAGCCTTCTGGGACGAAGAGAAAACTCTATATCGCTGTCCTCGTTTATAAAGCTGCCGCTGACACTTCTTGTATCATCCATTTATGCCACCTCATCTCATAAGCATTTTAAGCCCGTATTTAACAAGCTCTTCTGTAGTTGACCCTTCGCTACCTGCAAGAGCACTCTTGCTTTCGTTATAGCTGTAGCCAAGTGCTACAAGTGCGCTTATTGCCTCATTCACCGCATTGGATTCCTTTACGGGAGTTATAACATCGGTCATACCCACAGGAGCTTTTCCTATTTTATCTTTAAGTTCAAGAACTATTCTCTGTGCTGTTTTGGGTCCTATTCCCTGAGCCTGAGAAATGCTTTTGTAATCTCCCCCGGATATTGCCGCTGCAAGAGATGTGGGCTCAAGGGCAGAAAGAATTGCATTTGCCGCTTTTGGACCAACACCGTTTACCGAAATAAGCATTTCAAAGGTCCGAAGGGCTTCTTCGGTCATAAAACCGTACAAATCCAGAATATCCTCACGGATATACATATAAGTAAACACCTTTACCTCAGTACCAACCGGCGGCATAGTATTCAGCTGAGAAAGAGGCATATTTACCTTGTAGCCAATACCTCCGCATTCCACAACAGCAAAATCACCGCTTTTAAACTCAACAGCACCTTTTATGTAAGCTATCATTTATATTCCTCCAGTCGTTCACTGAGCATATTGTAATTGGCATAATGACTATGACAAATTGCTACCGCAAGAGCGTCGGCTGTATCATCAGGCTTTGGCACTTTATCAAGCCCAAGTATCATTTTTGTCATTTGCTGCATTTGTTTTTTATCTGCCCTGCCGTAACCGGTCAGCGCCTGTTTTATTTGCAAAGGTGTATATTCATAAACCTTCAGCCCTTCATTTGCTGCCGCAAGAATTGCTACACCCCTGCCTTGTGCTACAGATATAACAGTCTTGGCATTGTTGTTATAAAACAATTTTTCTATGGCACAAACCTCCGGCTTATAATCGTAAATAATCTGCCTGAGCCTTGTGTAGATTGCAGAAAGCCGTTCCTGGTCCGGAGTGTTTGCCGGAGTAAGAATGGAATCGTAAGCAATTGTTCTGTAACGGTTTCCGACATATTCAATTACACCATAGCCTACTATGGCAATACCCGGGTCAATGCCTAATATAATCATATTTTCTTTCCTCTTTTATAAATCCACATATTTTGAGAAGATATCCACATATCTTGTTCCAAAACTTACGCTGGTAATTTCATTAAAAGGTATTTCCCATAAATCCTCATCCCATTTTCCGTCAGCATTAAAGTGTCTGAAATAAACTTTTGTTTTTGTTACTTTGTTTATTTTTCCTATAGCAAACATCCATTCCTTCTCATCAAGATCCTCGTGTTCAATAATCATAAATTTATCCGATACCTGAAGAGAAACAAAAACAGAGTGCCAATCGGTCAGGTCAATATCGGGTGTCTCAATGCTGTCAATGACACCTTCAGCCTTTGATATTTCAAGCTGTTTGCCATCCACTATTTCAGCCTTCACAACATCAGTAAACCTTCTGATGGTGTATCCATCCAAAATAAAGTCATTCTCATTCGCGCCAAGAAATAGTCTGTCACTTGTACTTACGGGGAAAAAATAACGATTGTTTACATCATATTTCAAGCGGATTCCACACATTTGCACAGGATTAATTCCATTTCTGATAAGCTTTTTAATTTCCTTTTTTGTCATATCCCCTTGCCTCACTTCTTTTACGCGATTTATTATATTCTCAAGCAATTCATTACATATTTTTGAGTAAAATACGCCTATGATACTATTGTACCACAAAAATGTTTTTTTTTCAACTTATTTTTATAGAAAAAACAGCAATCTTTTCAGATTGCTGTTTTATTAATTATTCAGAATTCCAGAAGGTCAAATTTATTCATAAAACTTTCAATTGTTCCGTTGGTGTAAAGCTTGGTGTATTCATCCTCGGGACCCACAAGAATCATACCGGGTTCTACCCAGAAGCAAGGCATTCCAAGTGCCTCAACAATGTCACGCAGCGGTACATAAATTCTGTTATCAATCTCCGTTGCCGGCGACTGAAGTGTGAACCTCTCTTTTTCCACACGCATTTCCTTACTGTCGAGAGTAAGTCTTATACGCTTGCTTCCAACATAAATTGTAACCGATTTTGTGGCTTCGTCCCAGGTTACTGTTGCACCCAGGCTTTCTGCAAGGAAACGGACAGGCACCATTGTTTTATCGTTAATTATCATAGGTGCTGTAACATCGCTCTGGTCATCAATCTTCTTTTCCTCACCGTAAACATATGCATAGTTTTTATCAAGAGCCATCGCAAGGAAGCGTCTGCCGTAGTGAGCAAATTTTGTTGCAGGGTCAACAGGCTCATCCACAACCTTTTTGGCTTTAGCCTTATCGGTAATATAATGGTAGTTGAATCTGCCCACAGGTGCGGTATCACCATTTGTGTAAACATCCATAATATCGCCCTGCTTCTGCATATTGTCATTCCACTTGAATTCAATATCCACCACATCACCGGTTAAACCAAGCACGGTCTTGGGTATTTTAATCATCATTTCATTGCCTGCAAGTGTATATTCAACCTCAGCGGCTGTTTCCCATTTCCAATCCTCAATGCTCTTACCTGACCATTTTTCAACTGTCGCGGTTTTTTCGGAGGGATTCACTCTGTTTACAATAAAGTCATAACCCTCCCAACCGGTTTTATAGGTGCGGTCAGTATTTACAAGAAGTCTCATCCATGAGGGGTCTGTGTAAGGAGTCATATTCTCTGCTGTTTTAACATAGAAGTACAGATTTTCGCTGTCTCTTGCCACCTTTGAAAGTACAATGTCATTTCTTCCTGTATCATTGGTAAGAGGAAGATGACTGTCACCCTGAACATAGGAATCTCTTGGTGCTGTGCCACCCTTATAACCAACAAAATCAGGGCCTACATCTGCCCACTGAGAAAAGCCTGCAGAAAGATCTATTGTTTTTTCAGCACTTGCCACGGGAGTTTCGCGAACGCCTTTGAATTTTCTTATTTCGTTTGCAAACAGGTAATAATGAACATCCTTCATTTCACCCTTTGTGGGCTCTAAGTCACGGCTGTACTCATCGTTGTACTGGTCGGGGTAAGCACCCTTTGTACCCTGTCCCCATTCACTGTAATGACCTGCAACCCACTCATTCCAGCCCGTAACAAATACAAATTCCGGGTTAAGTTCATGTGCCCTCTGCCATTGCTCCTGGAAATTGTAGCCGTAATACTTGGAGGTATCCGAAAGCTTTGAATACTTATCCTTATAGGTATAGCTTCTGCCGTAAATATCCTTACCGTTCATTGCATCAAGACCGTTAGGTCCTGCATTCATAGCAACACCTACAGATACGCACTCACAACCGTATTTATCACTTTTGCCGTAGGCGTGCTGAGGATATACCTCAAGCCAGGGCCAATGGTCATCCCTTGTGGGACCTATAAAGTAGCTGGGCTGACTTGGACGGAAGGTGAAGAAATCAAGAATTTCGGCGTTCTGCTTATCAACATCCGTAAATCCTGTTTTAACCTCAAATTTATCGGGATAACCCATTAATATAGGTTTACCGTCAAAATAATACCAGGTATCACTGTAAAGACCTATGGAATACATTGTTTCCCAAAGTCTTGTAACATCGGTATAGTTATAATCAAGGTTTCCGAAAGGAAGTATGAAGGACATACCGGGAGTCTGAATGCCGTCAAGGTGCATTTCGTGCATTGTTTTTGCAAGCTGCATATAGCCACCGGTAAAAGTATCTGTACCGTTTGTGGAGTCGAAGAACAAGCCGTCAACACCAACTGCCGCAAGAAGCTCCATCTGTTTGCGCATTACCCATTCATCAAAACCGTTGTACACGCCATAAATGGACTCGTTCCACATACCCTGGTTCTGCCATGCACCATAGCTGAAATTATTTTTAATATCACTTTCGGGACCGGGGTAACTGTTAATAATCTGCTGGTTTATTCCCACATGCCATGAGTTCTGTCTGCCCTTTGCGGCATGCCATGTCCAGAAGAAAAGTCCAACCTGCTTATCGGGGTTATGCTTTCCTGCTGTGCTTATATCGACAGATTTTCTTCCAAGTAAGTCTGTAAATGTCCATGTGTCGGAATAGGTATCGATAAACTCAAAATCCTTTGTTGCATTGAACTCTTTAAGTCTTATTTCGTCCCAGGAATCCTCTGGAGTTTCCTTTGTGAACTTTATACCTGCTGTTCGTCCGCCCTGCACATCTCCTGTAAGGAATATAACGTGCTTACCTGTAAGCTTTGTATTGATTTTTGCAGGAATTTCTTCCCAGAAACCGTCTTTATCCTTAATTTCCAGGTGGAACTCACAAAGTATCTCACCTTTTAAGGGGTCATCTGCAACAATCTGCATTTTTACAACATCCAATATGTCATTGTAAATATCAATCATTACACCTTTGGGAGCGGTGTTGCCGAAATCCACCATATAAGCCGCGTAAAAGTCGGATTTAGAAGGAACAAGAACAGGAGTTTTAACAATTTCTTCTCCCACTTTTTTGTTTACACTTGAAAAATCCGAATTATCCTTTGCTATTGCTTTTGTAATGTCTATCCATTCGTAAGCATTCTGTGCTTCTGTGCTTTCGGGTACATCAAGTGTAAATTTCTTGGATACATTGGCAGTAACATTTGCCGAATATTCTTCGTTCAAAACGCCGTCTATGTAGCAGGGGTCAATTTTACCCGAACCCCAAATTGCAACTCTGTCCTTTGAGCCTGTTGCAGTTAAAAGAACGCTGCCGGGAACAGCATTACCTGCAAGATCAAGGCTTAAAGACGCGCCGTCAGCAAAATCCTCATAGGTTTTTGAGCCAATGGGCTTTGTCTTAATTGTGGAGTTGTAGTCACCCAGCCATAAATAAGCATTAAGCTCCATAATTCCAATAGCGTTTCCGTAGCTTGCAGTTGAAACGGTAATGCTTTTAACTGTGTCTTCAGTTACAATCAACTGTCCTACAACCACACCGTCTGAGTTATCAAGTGCAATACCGTTGCCGCCTACCGAGGTTGCAATCTTTGCACCTGAACCGCTGAAGGTGTTTCTTGCGTGGATAGGTGATGCCTGAACGGTTATGCCAAGAGTAAGCACCGTGCAAAGCACCAAAATCATACACAAAATCTTTTTCATTTTAATTTTCCTCCATGTGTTTTTGTTTTATTATATCTTAATGGAAAGCCATTTTCAATAGTCTTTCCTATTTAAAAAATTAACATATCCTATTCCAGAATTCTTTTTCTGAAATATCTGCCGATTGCACTCATAAGCCTCATCATTTCAGGCTTTACATCATCAGGCATCTGCCGTACTGCATTAAAGGCTTCAAAGGATATTGCACCCTTATAGCCAATTGCACGCAAACCGCAAATAACACCCTCCCAGTTGGTACCGGGCTCAATCTGGGTATACGGAAGCATATGATGGTCCTGAATTCCGTTATTATCATGAATATGCAGACAGGTAAGATTTTTGCCAAGCTCTCTGATAAACCAGTTCATATCCTTGGCGTGAACATTGGCGTGACCGATATCAAGACAAAAGCCGAAAAGCTCTTCTCCGGCTTCTGCATTTAAAGTGTCTATGTATTTATTAACCTCGGCTGAGGTTGAACAAACACCTTCAATATAACGGAACCGCACAGTTCCCGAAAGGTTTTCAAGGCATATTTTTACTCCGTATTTTTTTGCCGTGGGAATAAGCTTGCGGTAAAATTCAAAGTTCAGTTTCTCCTGCTTTGCTTTATCGAGACAAATAATGGGATGAACAACAATTTTATCACAACCGAGAAAATTACACATTGCTATGCTTTTTTCTGTTGCCATAAACATATATTCATTAAAAGCCTGGTTACCTTCAATATAGTTCGGACAAGGTGCGTGCAGCTGTGTAATGACTATATCGTACTCTGCCGCTGCCTCTTTTGCAGGGGTTATAATTTTGTACAGTTCATCGAGGCTCTTTTCAAAAAAAACGTCATATTCACCTTCCCAGGTGTTTCCTTTTATAAAGCTCAAGCCATAATCAACAGCTTCAAAGCCCCATTCTTTTACTTTTCTGAAACCCTCAAAAATCTCTTCCCGGGACTCTGCAGCCACATCAAAAACATCATCCAGAGCGGTTGATATTAAAAGTTCTTTTTTCATATAGTTCCGCTGCCTTTCAATTGTATATTATAAAAACAATTCTATTATACAATATAACAAGTTTTTTTACAATGTGAAATTTAACAAAAAATCATCTTGCTTTTTTGGTTAATATGATGTATAATAATATACAGATTTATTTTTAAAGGATGTGTTTTTATGAAGCTTTGGGGAGGTCGTTTTCAGAAATCCACCGACGCAAAGGTTGACGATTTCAACTCTTCAATCCGTTTTGACTATAAAATGTACCGTCAGGACATAAAGGGAAGCATTGCACACAGTAAAATGCTGGGCCGTCAGGGAATTATTCCCGAGTCAGACAGTAAGCTTATTGCAGCAGCCCTTGAAGAAATTCTTGCCGACATTGAAGCAGGCAAGGTTGAATTTTTAATTGATGCCGAGGATATTCATATGAATATCGAAAAGCTCCTTACTGAAAAAATCGGTGATGCAGGCAAGCGTTTACATACTGCACGAAGCCGTAACGACCAGGTTGCGCTCGATATAAGAATGTACCTGATGGATGAAATTGACGAAATAAAAACAATGCTTGTTTCCCTTGAAAAGGCACTTATTACCCTTGCGGAAAACAACCTTGAAACAGTTATGCCCGGTTACACTCATCTGCAGAAGGCTCAGCCCATAACTTTTGCACACCATATAATGGCATATTGCGAAATGTTCCTCCGTGACCTTGACAGGCTTACCGATTGCAGAAAAAGAACCAATTTCCTTCCGCTTGGCTCAGGTGCACTTGCTACCACTACCTACCCTATTGACCGTGAATTTGTGGCAAAGGAGCTTGGCTTTGACGGTGTTACAAGAAACAGTCTCGACGGTGTTTCGGACCGTGATTTTGTAATTGAACTTGCAAGTACACTTTCAATAATTATGATGCATTTAAGCCGTTTTTCCGAGGAGCTTATCCTTTGGAGCACAAATGAGTTTTCTTTTGTGGAAATGGATGACAGCTATTCCACAGGAAGCTCCATAATGCCTCAGAAAAAGAACCCCGATGTAGCTGAGCTTATCCGTGGAAAAGCCGGCAGAGTTTACGGTCACCTGATGGGTCTGCTTACAGTTATGAAGGGTCTTCCCCTTGCCTACAACAAGGATATGCAGGAGGACAAGGAAGCAATTTTTGACTCTGTTGATACCGTTAAGCTTTGCATTCCCGTTTTTGAAGGAATGGTTTCCACAATGAAAATAAACAGTGCAGCCATGCGTAAGGGTGCAAGCGGCGGCTTTACAAATGCCACAGACGGTGCAGATTACCTTGTGAAAAAAGGTATGCCCTTCCGCGATGCCCACGCAGTTATCGGTAAACTTGTGTTCTATGCAATAAGTCAGGATAAATCCCTGGAAGAGCTTACTCTCGATGAATTCAGACAGTTTTCTGATATTTTTGAAAATGATGTCTACGAGGCAATCTCAGTTGAAACCTGTGTTTCCTGCCGTAACATTATAGGAGGTCCGGCAAAAGAGGCTATGAAAAAATCGATTGCAGGGGCAAAGGAAATACTTAAAACTTACGAATAACACACATAAAGGGGATGTTAAAAAACTCCGGATCGCAAGAAAAGAAGGTAACCAATAGGGCTTGATGCGTTTTTTCGAGTGTGCATATCTGAAAATAAAGGATAGAAAAATCAAACTTTTTCGATTTATGTTAAAATTTAAAGTTTTCTTGCTACAAACAAACTTTGCCTCTCGCTGT
>JAZQCS010000083.1:0-24129 GCA_045546415.1 Clostridia bacterium
GAACCAACGCCTCTGTGGTAGCCGGAACCGTGTGTCATAGGACCTCTGTGTGTTCCGTACTTTTTAATTGTGCCGCTGAATCCGTGACCTTTGCTTGTACCGGTTACATCTACTGTTTCGCCTGCTTCGAAAGCATCAGCCTTAATAACATCACCAACATTAACTGCGGAAATATCATCAAGTCTCATTTCTCTGAGATAACGAGCGTAAGCTACGCCTGCTTTGTCGAAGTGTCCCTTTTCGGGCTTGTTCATCTTTCTCTCAGCCTTTTCACCGTAGGAAAGCTGAACTGCATCATAACCGTCGGTATCAACTGTCTTCTTCTGAACAACGGTGCAGGGACCTGCTTCAATAACAGTTACGGGAGTAACCTTGCCGTCTTCAGCGAAAACCTGAGTCATACCAAGTTTCTTACCTAAAATTGCCTTTTTCATTTTCCTTTACACCTCCGATTGGTTATTGGTTGGTTTTCACCAACATGACCTTGGATAATGCATTTCATGACATTTTGCAAAACCCAAACTTCATTTGTTCTTTTTACCTTAAAGCTTGATTTCTATTTCAACGCCTGCAGGTAAATCTAACTTCTTAAGAGCTTCAACTGTCTTAGCTGTGGGAGTTAAGATGTCAATAAGTCTCTTGTGAGTTCTCAGTTCGAACTGTTCACGGGAATCTTTATATTTGTGAACCGCTCTCAGAATTGTAACAACTTCCTTTTTAGTGGGAAGCGGTATCGGTCCTGATACCTTCGAACCTGTTCTCTTAGCTGTTTCTACAATTTTAGCTGCAGAAGCATCAACAAGAGTGTGGTCGTATGCCTTAAGTCTGATTCTCATTTTCTGTGTTGCCATGCACTGTCGCCTCCTTATTATTTTTCTCCGAGTTGCAACAGCAAATTTTCTGTACACTCATCCGGGTGTGTCATGCTCACCCAAAATAAAAACCCGAAAGGAATTTCCTCCGGGTTACCATACGCAAACTTCACCTGTAAACATACATACAGCCCGCAGTAAGACATACTACGGCGTTTATGCTCTCGTTACAAAAAGTATATAAGCTCGTGTACAGTGACTCTGCCGCCCGGTTTCATGAATCGGACAAACCTCCACGGAAAACCACGCCACCTCACGGTGCGTGCAACCTCCGCTTCATCGGTTGCCTTGTCACAACATTTCCATTATACTATATTTTTCAGGCTTTTGCAAGCTTTTTTTGCATACGCCTAAGTAGAAATTTTAATGAAATTTATGCGTACTTTTTATGCATATTGCACAAATCCCCTTAATTCACCTCTAATTTTACCCATTTTTACCTTATTTATTCAATAATTCTTGACCTTTTTTTAAAAGTTTAGTATAATAATTGTATAAAATCACTCTAAAAGGAGATTGTTATGAATTTTTCAGAATATTTAAAGGAATATATCTCGTCTCTTGATGTGTCCGAATTTGGTTTTGCAGATATTTCTTCGGCAAAAGCAGCAACCCTGTTTGCCGAGCAACCGGGCACCGAAGACTTCAACTGTGCAATAAGCATTGTGGTGAAGCTTTCCCCTGCCGTCCTCAAAGGCATAACCGATAAGCCCACTCACTATTATTTTCACCATTACCGGACGGTAAATGCTCACATTGATTCTGTTTTGCTCAGGATTGGAATGTTTCTCGAAAAAAACGGTTACGGATATTTCCCTGTTGGTGCCTCCCAGAGCATAAACGGGTATCAGGGACTTTTTTCACACAAAACTGCCGCCCGCCTTGCAGGACTTGGCTACATAGGTAAAAATGCCATGTTTATTTCGGATAAGCTGGGCATGGGAGTGCGATTGGGTACATTGCTTACCAATGCACCCCTTGAAACAGCTACTCAACTTTCCTCAGGTTCATGCGGCAGCTGTTCACTTTGCGTAAACGCCTGCCCTGCCATGGCACTTACAGGTGAGATTTTTTCAGCTGATGTCCCTGAACGCACATTAATTGACCGTCACACCTGTTCGGAATATATGAAAGATAAATTTCAGCGCATAGGCAGAGGCTCGGTTTGCGGTGTTTGTATGAGAAACTGCCCAAAGCTTTATTTGTAACCCGGTTTCTTCCTATTATAATATAACATGTTTTATAGCGTGTAACCACCCGGTACTCACCTGCATATATTGATATCGAGGCTGAAAAGCCCATTATTATATATCGGAGGTTACAATTTATGTATTATAATGGATGCTATTACGCAGGAACAAGCCGCAACAGCAATTATTGTTGCGGTAGCAACGGTGGTTGTTCTTCTCAGCATTGCTGCTACTGTCATTGCTGCCAGGAGGCTTTTGAAAGAGGCTTCCGTCTCGGTCTTGCAGAGGCACAGAACGAAACAGATTCCGGAAGTTCTTGCTGCAGCTGTTCTCACAGAACATATTGCTGAAACCAAAAGGGTCCCTACAAGGGCCCTTTTTTTATTGACTCCGTTTGATGTTTATGGTATAATTACAATGTATAACAGAAAAGGAATGTGATACCTTGAAAAAATTAAGATTTTTATTATGTTTAATAATTCTTTGTCTGGTTTGTTCTTTTCCGGTTTGTGCCCGGAATGAAATTTCCGTATATGTTAATGGCATAAAGCTTATATGCGATGTTCCGCCGGTAATAGAAAACGACCGTACCCTTGTACCCCTCAGAGCAATTGCAGAATCGGTAAACCTTAATGTTGATTGGGAGGAATCCTCGCAAAAGGTTACTCTCTCCTCAGCGTCGGACAAGCTTATCCTTCATATCAACAACCCTTCCGCGTTAAAGAACAACACCAAACTGCTTCTTGATGTTCCGCCAAAAATCATTAATGGCAGAACTATGGTTCCCCTTCGTTTTATTGGTGAAAGTCTGGGATTCAATGTCAGCTGGTACGAAAACACCGGAACTGTTACCCTTTATTCGGATATTGCCAAAGAAAATGCACTTTCCGTGTACATACTGAATGTAGGACAGGCAGACAGCATATTTGTGCACTTTCCTGATGGCAGAACCATGCTTGTTGACGGTGGAAATCCCCGGGATGCAGAATATATTCTTGATTTTCTTCATAAAAATGATGTTGAAAAGCTTGATTTTCTCGTAGCAACCCATCCCCATTCTGACCATATAGGCGGTCTGCCTGAGATAATAGCTGAATTGGGAGCAGAAAAATATTATATGCCGAAAATTTCCCACAATACTCTTGTTTATGAAAAAACATTGCAGGCAATTAAAAACCGCAACGGAAAAATAACAACTGCGAAAAAAGGCGTAGTTATAGCAGAAGGATCAGCAAATAATGTGAATTTCTCTGCTGAAATTGTTGCCCCCTGTTCAGCTGACTACGCTGAGCTCAATGACTATTCTGCTGTTATACTGCTTTCTTACGGAAAAAAACGCATCCTTCTTACCGGAGATGCTGAAACCATTTCGGAAAATCAGATAACGGCCGATATTGATTCTGATGTGCTGAAGGTAGGCCATCACGGTTCCGAAACTTCAACAGGCGAACAATTTCTGAAAAAGGTTACTCCCTCCGCAGCAATCATAAGCGTAGGTAAAAACAACAGCTACGGCTTGCCGGATTCCTCTGTACTTGACAGGCTTGAAAAGTACGGCTGTACTGTTTACCGTACAGATGAAAACGGCACGGTTACTGTTATTACTGATGGCTCACTTCTTGCTGTTTATCCGGAAAAAGGCTATGCGTCACCGTTTACCGATGCAAACCGCACCGAATTGATTTTTTATCGGACAAAAACCGGAGGAAAATACCACTATGCTCATTGCAGCACCATTGCAAAAAGCAAAAATCTTATTGAAATAACTATTTCCCAAGCTATAACTCAAAATATAGAACCCTGCAGTATATGTAACCCACCCGCAAAAAACACTTGACAAACCATGTAAAATGTGCTATAATCACATATAGTACAGAGATTAGGAGACGTACCAAGGCTTTTTCAATGCACTGGTGCGTCTGTTTTTATTTTTTTAGGAGGTTTTAAAATGGAAACACTTTTATCAATTTACGGGTGGCTTATAAGCAGTGACCTGGCTTTAGCTTTCCGTATTCTCGTTGCCGGAATCTGTGGGTTCATTATCGGATATGAGCGTAAAAACCGCGCAAAAGGAGCAGGCATCCGCACTCACTTTATTGTTGCGGCATCTGCAGCACTTATGATGATTATCTCCATACACGGCTTTGGCGGTGTCGGCGATCCCTCCCGTATGGCAGCACAGATTGTTTCCGGTGTAGGTTTTCTTGGTGCCGGTATGATTTTTGTGCAGAAGCAAACCGTTACCGGTCTTACAACTGCTGCCGGAATATGGGCAACCTCCGGTATAGGTATGGCTATTGGCGCAGGTATGTATTTTGTGGGTATCTTTACAACCGTGCTTCTTATTTTGGCACAATTGTTTATGCATAGTCATTTCACCTGGCTTCAAACTGCAAAAATTAAAAATATTTTTGTTTATGGAGTTGAGGATGATACCTTTAAAAAAACCGCGGTAAAACAGCTTGAAAAACACGGTATGTCTGTATCAAAAGTAAATGTTGGCTACAACGCAGAAACATCAAAAAGAGACTATATGTTTACGGTTGAGGTATCACCAAAGGTTGATGTCGATGTGATTATCGAAATGTTCAAGGGTTATTCCTGCAAAATCAAAGAAAAAGAGTAAAACGTTTTTGATACAGCAAAATATGTCCTTTTGAGAAAAAAAAGCAAAAAGCGGGCTTGTCAGAAGCCCGCTTTTATTGTATAATGATATAAACAACATAAATCAAAAGAGATATACTTGTTGATACTGCCCGGAATGCAACGATTTTGATTTCCTGCCCCCTTCTCTCTCCCAATATTTCAGCTAAAAATACAACGATTTTGATTTTTCTTAAAACAGACCCCTATTTTAGAAAAAAAAGCGGTTGTTTTATAAAAGAATTTCTGTTATAATGAGAGCATGATAAACTTACAGTCGATTGCATTGTAAGAAAGCTTATGCTATAATTAATAATAACAAAACCACAGGAGGTAATTTTATGAGAAAAATATTGTGTATGCTGCTGACTGTTTCTATATGCTTCGGTTTATGCTGTACGGCATCAGCAGACTATGAAGTACCGAGAATTATAATTTCTAACGGTGCCTCCATCACTACCAATCACTACTCAGGCACTCCAAACTATGTTCTTATGCCTGATGATGTAAAAGAGATTGCTGAAAAATTTACAATTGCTGAGACACGCGAGCTTACAAATGTAACTGTCCGTTGTCACAGCTGGGGCAACAACAAAGGTTCCATTACCTTTACCTTGTACAAGTGGGACACCAACTATGAAACCACAAAAAAAGGTAAGCCCATAGCACAGCAAACCTTCGTAGACTATACCGACAGCCAGTACGAAACCTCTATGGATGTTACTGCAGGTAACATAAACGGTGATCTTCTGCTTGTGCTTTCCAATCCCGTTGAGCAGGTTGGCCCCTGGACCACCCCCTACAGCCAAGGTATGATGTTTATTGACGGCGTTGAAGAGCCGGGACGGACCCTTGAGCTTAAATACGATACCGTCACAAAGCCCGTTTCTTCCGACGAAGCCGCAAATCTTGCCCAGGATGCTTATTCAGATATTGATATGGCGAAATTTGCAGAGGCTACCGGTCATTCTGTTGCTGATTTCGATTGGCACGACGGTAAACACAAAGGCTTTAATGCTTCCGCTGCGAAGGGCTATTACTCCTATTACATTGATTTTGGCGAAACCTCTCCCAAGGGCGTAACCGCTATGGTTTACGGAAATGTTTCAGAATCAAAACAAATTCAGATTATTCTTGACGATATTGTAACAGGTCAGGTTCTTTGTACTATTCCCATCCTTCCAAAAGCTCCTCTTCAGGAACTGGTAACGGCAAAAATTAATGTTGATGGAATAAGCGGAATTCACAAAGTGTACTTCATTTTGGAAAACGGATTCAGCGCAACTACCTTTAAATTTACAAAGGATGTTCCTGAAAAGGGCAGCTACGAAAAGCTTCTGGACAGCTTTAACGCAACCAATAATTTCACCTTGAAGTCAACCAACTCCGACACCTGGACAGCCACAGATATGCTTGGACGAAAGCTTCCTGACCACAGCCAGGTGGGTGATTATAACCCTGACAAGCAAGTTGGTATGTTTTACTGGACATGGCATGCAAATTTTTCTGATCAGCTCTCCTCTACCGGTGTAATTCAGCAGGTTATTGACCTTTACCCCGGTCCTGAAAGCGATATCAAAAACGATATGAACTATCCGGCATGGCCTACACAGGGCTACTGGAACGAATCCATCTACGGTGTTTACAGCGGCTTTGATGAATGGGTAATGCGAAAACAGCTTGAGCTTTTATCTGCCGCAGGTGTTGACAGCTTGTTCTTTGATGCCACAAACGGTACTAACAGCTATGCACTTGGTTACCTTCGCCTGGCTCAACAGATGCATGATATGCATAACAATGGCATTCAGACTCCGGGCATGGCTTTCATTCTCCCCTTCTTTGACATGGATTTTAATGTAATCATGCTTGACAGACTTTATGAGAACCTTTATAACACAGGTCTTTACAGTGATTGCTGGTACTATTTCGACGGCAAACCCGTAATAATGGGTTATCCTGACAACCTTTCCAAGCCCTCCGGTGATGAAGGTCGTGATGCACAGCATCAGGAAATTCTTGATTTCTTTACCTTCCGTCCCGGTCAGCCCAGCTATTACAGCGGACCCCAAGTTGAAAATGATTGGCCCTGGCTTGAAATATATCCGCAAAGCCCTTACGGAACAAGTGAAAAATACGGTTGTGAGGCGGTTTCTGTAGGTATTGCAATGAATGGAACTCCCACATACATTACTCCCATGAACGGTGAAAATGTTCTTGGCAGAAGCTACACCTACAAAGACGGTTTTTCCAAGCTTTCTCCAACATCAAAATACTACGGCTATAATTTCCAGGAGCAATGGGACAGAGCGTTTGAACTTAGCCCCGAATTCGTTTTTGTAACCGGCTGGAACGAGTGGAGAGCAACACACCATGCGGAATGGATGAAGGTTCCCGGTGCATATCCTGACCAGTATAACGATGAATACAGCCGTGATATTGAGCCTACAAAAGGTGAATTTAAGGATAGTTATTACTACCTTCTTGCAAGCAATATCAGAAAGTTCAAGGGCGTGAACCCCACTCCCTTAGCCTCTGCCGAAAAGAGTATTTCACTTGATGGAGATTTCTCACAGTGGGCAGATGTTGGTCCTGAATTTATCGGTTATACAGGTGGTACTGAGCCTCGAAGCTCCAAATATAACCTTGGTGGCGGTGCTGCAACCAATAACACAGGCAGAAACGATATTGTTCTTTCCAAGGTTGCCCGCGATGCCGAAAACCTTTACTTTTATGTTGAAACTGCCGAAAATATGACAGACCCCTCCGGCAATGCCTGGATGCAGCTTCTTATAAACACAGACCGAACCTACAAAACCGGTTGGGAAGGTTATGATTTCATAATCAACAGAGTAAATCCCACAGCGCAGACAGCCACCATTGAAAAATGGGCAGGCAGCGACAATGCGGTTGACTGGAAATGGGAAAAAGCGGCTGATGTTTCCTACAAACTTTCAGGTAAGCAAATGATGATTGCTGTTCCCAGAAATGTCATAGGCGTTACAGACAAGGTTGATATTGAGTTCAAGTGGAACGATAATATGCAGGTAAAAGGCGACATTATGGACTTTTATGTAAACGGCGATACCGCACCCATCGGCAGATACGCTTATCACTATGTTGAAGCAGGTGCAGATAAGGCTGCACAGGATGAGCCCGTTGACCCGTCAAACCTTATGACCCATAAAATAAAGAAATTCGTTGTTCTTGCTCTTGACAAAAACTACGCTTACAAGTTCAGCCAGAAGGTAAAAATCGACGACCAGAGCGATGTTACCGCTCCCATGATTATAAACAATAAAACAATGGTTCCTGTTCGTTTTCTTGCAGAAAGCATAGGTGCTGAGGTTAAGTGGAATGATGAAAGCAAAACCGTTCAGATTGCAAAAGAAGGTTTTTCACGCATTCAGCTTACTCTCAACAGCAACCTTATGAGAGTTGAAAAGAAACAGGTTACACTTCAATCTCCTGCAACAGAAATTGACAACAGAATTTATGTTCCTCTTCGCGATATTGTTGAAGCTCTTGACATTGGCTGTTATTGGGTTGAACCCGGTATAATCATACTCAGCTCAGATGAAGATGCTTACAGTATGCTTTATGTAAACGGTGGTATCGACCAGATATTCAACGCTTTTGAAATGCAGTACAATTAGATACATTCGGGGGGATTAAAAAAATACCACGGTGTTTTCACCGTGGTATTTTTATATTGTTATATTATTTTACAATTTCTACGCCCTCGGGAACTTTAATTTCTGACTTAACCGTACCGTCAGCCTGAGCCTCGTGACGAACAGAAACTATACCATAAGGTGTGGGATATGTACCTTCCACCCACTTAAGGTCGCCAAGGTTAGGCTCAACCTTAATCTTTTTACAACCTGCAGCAGCGGGCTTTATGCCAAGAACATATTCCGTAAGGAATGCGGTAGGACCGGAAGCCCAACCATGACACAGGCTGTGTCTGAAGCCCTTGTAGCAATAAGCACCGTTATCACCATGAACATCGTATTCGCCTTCTTCAAGGATGGAATCAATGGGCTTTGCACCCTTTGCCCATTCCATATTAAAGTCTTCCCAAAATGTAGTTGCACCAAGCTTAACCATTTCACCCCAGAAAACTCTTGCAAGGTCAATTGCGCCCTGAACATCCCCTGCTTCTGCTCTTGCTTTAAGAACATAATAGCCAAGGAAGGTGGAAACCTCCGCATAAGGGTCAACAGAAAGAAGTTCCTTGTTAACCTCTTTTGCATCAAGCACGCCTGCAAGTGCCATAAGAGAAGCCGCTGCCTTATTACCACCGTGCGCGGGTGTATTCTTTGCAAGCTTTGCAAGTGCTTCTGCACACTTTTCAGCATAATCAGTAGCCGCTACAACCTCGAAAATTTCTTTTGCATCACGGATGGCGTGTACCATAAGTGCGTGAACACCACCGCGCTGTGCTTCGGGATTTGTAGAGGAAGGCCAATCAATGAAATATCCCATATGTCCTGCTTTATCGCCAATGATATTTGTACCGTCATCATTGATATGAGAAATAAGGTTGTCAATAAGCTCCTTCATATAAGGAATCTGCTCAAGAAGGTATTTTTTGTCACCGTTGTGCATATACCAGTCGTGGTGAATTCTTATCCACCAAAGTGAATAAGAAGGAATTCCGTTCATCCATCCTGTAGGTGCGGTGTCGTTGCGAACAAGGTCCAGACTTCTGGGTACTGCCTTGTCATAACCGAAAATAGCCTGTATTGTGGAGGTTTCGGGATGCATATCACCAATCCATACAAGGCGGTCACGCTTAACGCCATCCCATACGAACTCCTGAGTGTTCAGATAAACTGTGTAAGCACCAATGCTCCAGATTTTGTTAAGCAACTCATCGTTACTCCTGAAGCTGCCCTTTATTTCAAGGTCGCGGTGCAGATAAACTGTTCTGACATAGCGAAGACGCAAGGGAGCATCGTGAAGAGAATCAATTCTCACAAAACGGAAAGCTGTGTTTCCGATTTCAACGCTGCCAAGGTTTGAAACTGCAACCTCAATATCTCTGGGTGAATGGTCGTTTGTTGCACCCTTTTCGCCAATGCTGCTCATAGCTTCCATTGCAGATTCACCGAAACGCACTCTTACCTTTGCCTGTCCGCTTCCTGCTGCAACTGTCTGGAAGACCATCTGTATACCGCCGTGGTACTGTTTGCCGAAATCAAGCAGAATGCCTCCGCCGGGATTAATTGTGCAAAGAGTTGCAGGACCAAAGGATGCCTGCGCTTCTTTGTCTGTTTTTAAAAGGTTTTCAGGTGCTTCCACATCTCCGGTTGTCCAAAGCACTCTATCAGGATTTATATAATCCCTTACTCTGTCGTCTCTTTCCATAAACATAGGTTTTGAACCTCCTTGTATATATTACATTTCATCTAATGTTAAAGTAAAGCCGTCCATAAAGTGTTCCATAAAATATTTAACTTCAGGCATATTGCACTCCTCAATCCATTTTGCAACCGATACCTTTGCTGTTGCAAATTCAGGGTTTCCGGAGGCTGTTTCTTCAATACATTTTATATATGCGCTGAGCTTATCCGCCGCTTTTACAAGCTTTTCGGTATATTCATCATCGCATTCAAAAATTCCTTCATATTCACCCTTCATTTCCTCCGGAAGCATATCAACAATTTTCTTGTTTGCCTTATGCTCCAGGTCCTTATAGGATGCAATAATATCCTTATTGTGATATTTCACGGGAGTTGGCAGATCGCCGGTTATAATTTCACTTGCATCGTGATACATAGCCACCGTTGCCACTTTTTCCGGGTTTACATTTCCACCGAAATATTTGTTTTTTATAACGGCAAGTCCGTGTGCTATCATCGCCACCTGAAGGCTGTGTTCCTGAACATTTTCTGTTCTGCTGTTACGCATAAGCCCCCAGCGTGCAATGTATTTCATACGGTTTAAAAAAGCAAAAAAGTTACTCTTCATAATCTGCTCCTCAGCAGGGAGGCCAGCCAAAGCTACCGCCTGCTATAAGGTGAAAATGCATATGGAAAACGGTCTGTCCCGCCTCTTCTCCGCAATTGTTGACAATGCGGTATTTTCCTTCAATGCCAAGCTGTTTTGCTATTTTTGCAATAGCTTCAAAAACTCTGCCAATATGAGGGTTGTTTACAAAATTCACATCATCTGCACAGGCAATGTGCACCTTGGGAACAACAAGAACATGAACCGGAGCTACCGGGTTAATGTCATTAAAGGCATAAACAAACTCGTCCTCATACACCTTTGTTGAGGGAATCTCCCCTCTGATTATTTTACAAAAAAGGCAATTATCCATTTTGTTCAACCTTCCTTTTACTTTATCATGTCAAGCATGGCTGCCTTACCGGCACTTACCGCTTCATCAAGCTTGGATACATCCTTTCCTGCACCCTGAGCCATATCGGGCTTACCGCCGCCGCCTCCACCGGAAAGTGTGGTTACTGTTTTAATCATATTACCGATGTGTACACCCTTTGCCACAGCATCCTTGGATGCCATACCAACAAAGGTGATTTTACCATCTTCTGCACTTGCAAGAAGAATTGCAACACCGGGAAGCTTGTCCTTAATCTTGTCACAAAGGGTTCTCATTTCATCACCCTTCATACCGTTTACCGCAGAAGCTATAACAGTTATGCCATTTTTCTCTTCGCCGCCGGCTATAATTTCATCAAGCATACCACCGGCAAGTTTTGATTTCATAGCCTCAAGCTCACTCTTAAGCTCGCGGATTTCACCAAGCACACCGGCAGCTCTTGTTTTAAGCTCTCCTTCTGTGGTTTTAAGTGTTTCTGCAACTGAGCTTAAAAGCTCGTCCTTGGCTCTCATATACTCAATAACACCAAGACCGGTCACACCTTCAATTCTTCTTACACCTGCTGCAACACCGGTTTCGGAAAGAAGTTTGAAGGAACCTGCATTTGCAGTGTTTTTAAGATGACATCCGCCACAGAACTCAATACTGAAATCACCCATTTTTACAACTCTTACGGTATCACCGTATTTTTCACCGAACAGAGCTGTTGCTCCAAGCTTTTTAGCCTCTTCAAGAGGAAGCACACGGATATCAATTTCGTCGCCTGCAAGAATCTCTGCGTTTACAATGTCCTCAACCTGGCGAATCTGTTCGGGAGTCATAGCCTCAAAATGAGTAAAGTCGAAACGAAGACGCTTTTCGTTTACATAAGAGCCTGCCTGCTGAACATGGTTGCCCAACACCATTGTAAGTGCCTTCTGAAGAAGGTGAGTTGTGGAATGGTTGCGGGCAATTGCACTTCTGCGCGCTGTATCAATTTCAAGTGTTACGGTTTCATCAGCAGAAATTTCTCCTTCCGTAACCTTAACAATATGCATATATACACCGTCATGGTTTTTCTTTGTGTCGGTAACGGTTGCTTTACCTGTCTGTGCGGTAATTACACCGGTATCACCAACCTGACCGCCTCCCTCACCATAGAAGACAGTTTTGTCGGTAACAATAATACCTTCATCACCTTCACCGAGAGTTTTAACAACCTCATTACCTTTTACCATTGCAATAATTTTACCCTGGCAGTTGTTGTTTTCATAGCCCTCAAAAGCAGTAGCCTCGGTTACGCCCATATCTGCGGTATCTGCCGCATCCCAGGAGGAACCGTCTTTTCTTGCTTCTCTTGCGGTATCCTTCTGGTTCTGCATGAGCTTATCAAAGCCTTCTCTGTCTACAGCAAGGCCCTGTTCTTCAAGAATTTCAACAGTAAGGTCAATAGGAAAACCGTAGGTGTCGTTAAGCTTAAAAGCCTTGTCTCCATCCATAACGGTTTTGCCTGCCGCCTTTGTTTCAGCAATGTACTCTTCAAGAATTGAAAGGCCATTATCAATGGTTTCGTTGAACCTGTTTTCTTCAACACTTATAACCTTGCAGATATAATCAGCCTTTTCAACAAGTGCGGGGTAAGCCTCACCGGATTCTCTTATAACGGTTTTTGCAACATCAGCAAGAAAAGCTCCCTTTATGCCAAGAAGCCTTCCGTGACGCGCTGCTCGTCTGAGGAGTCTGCGGAGCACATAGCCTCTGCCTTCATTTGAAGGAAGCACGCCGTCAGAAATCATCATTGTTGTGCTTCTGATATGGTCTGTTACAACACGAAGGGAAATATCGGTTTTTTCGTCAAGCTTTTTATATTCCTTACCGGCAATTTCGCTTATGTGAAGCATAATATTGCGGACAGTATCTACCTCAAACAGGTTGTCAACCTCCTGCATAATAGCGGCAAGTCTCTCTAAGCCCATACCGGTATCAATGTTGGGGTTGGGAAGACGGTTGTAGTTGCCCTCCTCGTCCTTGTCGAACTGTGTAAATACAAGGTTCCAGAATTCAACATATCTGTCACAGTCACAACCGAGCTTACAATCAGGGCTGCAGCCTTTTTCAGGTCCACGGTCGAAATAGATTTCCGAACAGGGTCCGCAGGGACCTGTACCGTGTTCCCAGAAGTTGTCCTCCTTGCCCATTCTTACAATGTGTGAAGGATCAACGCCAACCTCTTTTGTCCAGATATCAAAAGCCTCGTCATCATCAAGATAAATTGTAACCCACAGCTTATCAACAGGCATCTGAAGGTCCTTTGTAATAAATTCCCATGCCCAGGCAGTAGCCTCGTGCTTGAAATAGTCACCGAAAGAGAAGTTACCCAGCATTTCAAAGAATGTACCGTGTCTTGCTGTGTGACCTACTCTCTCAATATCGGGAGTACGGATACACTTCTGACAGGTGGTAACTCTTTTTCTCGGAGGAATTCTCGCTCCTGTAAAATAGGGTTTCAGGGGAGCCATACCTGCGTTTATAAGCAGAAGACTGGGGTCATTCTGAGGTACAAGAGAGAAAGAGGGCATTCTTAAATGTCCTTTGCTCTCAAAAAAAGAGAGATACCTTTCGCGTATTTCATTAAGTCCTAATTTTTCCATTTTCTTCATGCCTTTCAAAAAATATACTTATACTAATTATACTCTAAAAACAGCTTACTGTCAAGCCCTAAAATGCTATTTATTGCCAGATAAACACCTTTTTGCCGGTTGGCTTTTTTGTGCTTTTGTGGTGTTTTTTTGTTTTGTTGTTTCAAACAGCAATTTTTACATATAAATATGCCTTTTTGATATTGACAAAGTGCATCATTTAGCTTATAATTATAATGTTATGTTCTATCTCAATAATATATAGGAGAAAATAATGAAAAAAATTATCACTTTTTTGCTTGTTATTTGCCTTTGTTCAGGCTGTTTTATGTGCGCAGAAGCCTCTTATAACGACATCCGCGGACACTGGGCAGAGGAATCAATAAATCAGGCTGTAAACTGGGGGCTGATATCCGGATATCCTGATGGTTCTTTTTCACCTGATGAACCGGTTACTCTTGCTGAGCTTCTTACAATGCTTGTTCCCCTCGTAAGCGGTGAAAAGCCCTCCATTTCCTCCGAGGAAGACTGGTATGCCCCTTTTGTGAAAAGGGCTTCTGAGCTCGGACTTCTTGAAGGCTTTACCCCGGGTGAGCTTGACGATTTTTACAACACCCCCGCTATGCGTGCGGTAGCAAATACCCTTTTTGCAAATTCTCTTGTTGTGCTGAAGCTTGCCGAAACACCTCCAATTGACGAAAAGATATCTGAAAAAGCAAAGCTCGGACTCATGCTGTTTACGGATGCAGAGGACATTTTTGGAAATCTGTTCATCGTAAGCACATATTCCTGTGTTTCCCACGAAATCGTAATCGGCAACGAAAAAAGACAGCTTCAGCCTTATTCCTACATTACCCGTGCCGAAGCTGTTACCATGCTGCGCCGTGTAAAAGCATATCAGACAAAACGCCTTAACGGTATGCATTATGCCGACCCCTTCACATATTCCGACTACCATTTCAGTTGTGTGAAAACTGCTTCGGGAACCACATATCCAATTGCAAACATTGACCGCCCCATCGTAAAGGACAACGGTATAATCTATATGTCTACATTGACCATTTCTAAAATTATGGAAGCCTGCGAGATGGATTTTGCCGTTCATTCTACAACTCCTGAAGATGTTTATTACGGTTTTTACAATAGCTTTATTACAGTACCCTCCGATATTTTCTATGCTCATATAAACACCGATGAAAGCCTTTACGGTTATTCCAACAGCTATTCCGGTTATATATCCGGTCCGGAAGGTAAAAAATACGAATTCAATTGCGGCAAGGATACCGACAAAGGTATGGTTGTGCGAAATGTACCAATGTTACCTGTAAAGGATGTTCTTGATTATTTTGAAATTCCATACAAATCCATTACGGTTTCCCCCGAAAAAGGAAGTATTATTGTAAATTTCTTCGACAACTGATTTCTGAAAGGAATAATCATGAAAAAATTTCTCTCTGTTGTTTTAATATTATGCTTTATCACCACAGGAGTCTGTGCAAAAACCTCCCCCTTCTGTACGCTTGACCCGGAGAAAATCAACTCCTCCTCTTTCATTCTGATTGAGGCTGATACCGGAACGGTTATTATTGAGCAGGATGCGGATAAAAAGCTTCCCATGGCAAGCATAACCAAGCTTATGGTATTGCTCATTGCAGACGACCTTATAAAAGAAGGCAAGCTTGCACTTGATGATATAATCACAGGCACAGCTACAGCAAAAGCAACTCCCGGAAGCCGTGTTTATCTTGACGAAGGTGAGGAAATGACTCTGGAGGATATTCTCAAATGCATATCCATTCCCAGTGCCAACGATGCTGCCGTAGCTCTTGCCGAACACATTGCCGGCAGTGAAGAGGAGTTTGTAAAGCTTATGAACTCCAAGGCTGAGGAAATGGGGCTTGAAAATACCCACTATGTTACCGCCTCCGGTCTTGATGCAGACGGACACCACTCCACCGCCCGGGACATTGCGAAGCTTTCAAGGGAAATTGTTCAGAACCGTCCGCTCATAATGAGCCATGCCGTTATGACAGATGAAACCATCCGCGGAGGAAGCTTTCCCCTTATTAACACCAATAATCTGGTAACCAATTACGAATATGCCACCGGTCTTAAAACAGGCACAACAGAAAATGCAGGCTATTGTCTTGCTGCAACCGCAGAAAAAGACGGAGTAAAGCTTATTGCCGTTTTACTCGGAGCAGAAAGCAGTCCAAAACGCTTTTCCGATGCCCGCACACTTTTCAGCTACGCTTATTCGGATTTTTCCATGCTTGAGCTTCACAAGGCCGGTAACCTTTCCGACGAAGAAGGTAACCCCGTTGTAGCAAGTGTGAAGCGTGGCAACAAAACCGCAGTTCCCGTTGCAGTCAACAAAGCTGTAACAGCGTATATCCCGGCAAAATATGCCAACAAGGTCAAGGTTGATATTTCCATTGATAAAAATCTTACTGCACCCATAAAAAAAGGTACTGCAGTAGGTGAAATAAAAATCTATGCCGGTGACGTCCTTGTGGAAACACTTGATGCAGTCACCTCAGAAGAAGTAAAAAAAATGAATATATTTCAGTCATTCTGGCACATTTTCCGTGCCTGGCTGAATTTTTAGAGAAAGGAAGCTTTAAATTATGGCAAAAATTAAAATCATTTCCGACTCAGCCGGTGATATCCGTTACGAAGCTATTGAAAAGTACGGCATAAAAATTCTGCCCATCAACCTTATGTACGGAGAAACTACCGTTTACGACTATGTAGACATAAAATACCAGGAGTTTTACAAAAGACAGCGTGAAGACGGAATTATTCCTTCAACCTCACAGATAACTCCTACTGTTTTTTATGATGCATACAAGGAAGCTGCAGAGGAAGGCTTTGACACGGTTATATGCTTTACCATTTCGCAGAAAGCAAGCGGAACCTACAACAATGCCAATATGGCGGCTAAAATGCTCGAGGAGGATGGCATCAAACTTGATGTTGAAGTTGTTGATACCCTCGGTTTCAGCATGATATACGGCTGGCCCGTTGAAGTTGCCGCAAAAATGGCACAGGAGGGTGCAGAAAAATCTGAAATACTTGATAAAATTTATCCTATGCTTTCCCGCCAGGTTGCACTTTTTGCTGTTGATACTCTTAAAAATCTCAAAGCAGGCGGAAGAATAAAGCCCTCCGTTGCAACAATCGGTGAAATTCTTGATATAAAGCCCATTCTTACCATTCAGGATGGTCTTGTGGATTCTCTTGAAAAAGTCCGCGGCAAGAAGAAGGTTATTCCTGCGCTTGTTCGCCTTGCCGAGGAAAACGGCATAAAGGATGCCTCCGCAATATGGGTAATTCACGGAGATGACCCCGAAAAAGCCGAGGAACTTAAAAATGCCCTTGAAGAAAAGCTGGGCGTTACCGTTTCGGGCATTTCCTACATCGGTCCTACAATTGGTATTCATACAGCGGCTGATGCTTATGCGATAGTTTTCTTTAAAAATTAGTTTAATCTGAAAGGCATTGATATGTTTAATACCGAATGGGATAAGGTTTTACTTCCCGAAACCGAAAAAGATTATTTCAAAAACTTAATGACCTTTGTGGATGGTGAATATTCCTCCAAAACGGTTTATCCCCCAAGAGAGTGTATTTTTAACGCCCTCAAAATGACAGATTTTGACCGGGTACGGGTTGTAATTCTCGGTCAGGACCCTTATCACGAAAAAGGGCAGGCTCACGGTCTTGCTTTCTCGGTAAATGTAGGTATTCCCACTCCTCCGAGTCTTGCAAATATGTACAGGGAGCTGGAAAGCGACCTGGGATGTTATATTCCCAACAACGGTTACCTTGAAAAGTGGGCAAAACAGGGTGTTCTGCTTTTAAACACCGTGCTTACCGTTGAAGAGGGCAAAGCAAACTCCCACAAAAAAAGTGGATGGACAACCTTTACTGACAGCGTTATCAAAGCCCTTAACAGCCGCGAAAAGCCTGTTATTTTCCTTCTTTGGGGCGGCAATGCAAAAGAAAAGCTCAAATTTATAGATAATCCCCACCACTATGTTCTGTCAACCGTACATCCAAGCCCATTATCTGCGTATGGCGGTTTCTTTGGATGCAGACATTTTTCTAAAACAAATAAAATTTTATTATCAATTGGCGAGCCTGAAATCGACTGGCAAATTGAAAATGTATAAGTTGAAAGGATGAATATTATGAACTCACAGCTTTTAAAAGAACTTAAAAATCCTTCAAACCGTTTTCGCGGTAAGCCTTTTTGGTCCTGGAATGGCGACCTTGAAAAGGATGAGCTTTTTCGCCAGATTGATGCCTTTAAGGATATGGGCTTTGGCGGATATTTCATGCATTCCCGAGTAGGATTGGAAACTGAATACCTC
The DNA here is from genome assembly GCA_045546415.1 of Clostridia bacterium. Taxonomy (GTDB): domain Bacteria; phylum Bacillota; class Clostridia; order RUG12999; family RUG12999; genus RUG12999. The sequence goes on from JAZQCS010000083.1 coordinate 18,046, forward strand.
GGTGATAAGTGGTTTGACCTTATAAACGACTGTGCCGATTACGGCTACAGCAAAGATATGGAATCCTACCTGTATGACGAGGACAGATGGCCCTCCGGTATTGCAGGCGGAATTGTAACCAAACATCCCGAATACCGTGCAAAGTTCTTAGTTTGCGACATTTTTGATGCTGACAGTTTCCTGTGGAAGCATAATTTTATAGCTGCCTTTGAGCTTGACCTTACCCTTGTTCCCGGAACAAAAGCTTATAAATATACAAAATGTAAACGCCTTAACCCCAACTCTGAAATCAATAAGGGTTGTAAGGTTGCCGCCTTCTATATTGTTGATTCTCCCCTTAATTCCTTCTGTAACGGATATACATATGTTGATACCATGAATGCAGAAGCAACAAAGGCTTTTCTGGATTGCACCCACCAAAAATATGTAGAAAAATGCGGAGACAGAATAGGCTCAAAAATTCGCGCAATCTTCACAGATGAGCCTCACCGCGGCCCCATGTTCTGCCCCTTCTCCAACGGAAAGAGCTCAATGGCACCTTACACTCCCCGACTTTTCGATGAATATTCCGAGCGTTTTGGTGACAGCCTCATGGATAAACTTCCCGAGCTGTTTTTCTACAAAAACGGTATAGAAACCTCCGCTGTAAAGTGGCAGTATGTTGAGCTTTTACAGCAGTTGTTTGTTGAAAATTTCTTTAAGCCCATTGAAAAATGGTGCTCCGAAAATAACATTGCCCTTACAGGCCACGCTCTTCACGAGGATACCCTCGCTTGTCAGGTTACCATGGCAGGTTCAATGATGAGGTTATACCCTCATATGCACATTCCCGGTGTTGACGCTCTTGGAAACAACCACAGATTCCAGGTTGTAAAACAGCTTGCTTCCGCAGCCCGTCAGACAGGTAAGGATGACCGTCTCAGCGAGCTTTACGGCTGTATCGGATGGCAGAGCACCTTTATGACCTACAAATCGGTAGGTGACTGGCAGTCATTACTTGGTGTAAATGTTCGTTGTCCTCACCTTTCCTGGTACACCATGAAGGGTGAAGGTAAGCGTGACTATCCTGCATCCATCAGTCTTCAGTCCTCATGGTACAAGGAACATAAATATATTGAAGACTATTATGCGCGTATGCATACTCTTCTTGCTCAGGGCAAGCCTCAGTGCGATTTACTTGTAATTAATCCCATCGAAACTGTATGGTCAAGAGTTCGTTACGATATGTTTGACAATATATCTGCTTCAAATGACGAAAGAGTAAAAGCACTTGAAGAAACATACACAAAAACGCTTAAATCCCTTCTTGGTGCAAGAATCGACTTCGATTACGGTGATGAAGGCTTAATGGCTGAAATGGCTTCCGTTACCAAGAATGGTCTCCTTAAAGTTGGTCAGAGCAAATACAAAAAAGTGCTTGTTTGCGGTGCCGATACACTTCGCAGCTCCACAATGAGAGTTCTTGAAAAGTTTGTCCGTCTTGGCGGTGAGCTTATTTTCGCAGGTGACATTCCCGTTCATGTTGATTTAGCACCTTCTTCAAGAATCGATGCACTTGTTAAAATGTCAAAGGTTATTTCTGTTGATGATATTGCCTCTGCCTGCGCAATGGGTGATGAAATAACCGTAACAGGCGGAAATATTCCGGACATCTTTGCTCAGACAAGACTGTGCGGAAAAGAAAGATATACCGTTTTATGTAACATCAGCGAAACAGCAAATTACGAAAATGTTGAGCTTTGCCTCGGTGAAGGCGCAAGTGCTTACGAAATCAATCTTCGTAAAGGCACAATTGAGCCTGCAGACTTTAAGGTTAAAGACGGTAAAGTTTATGTAACTGCCAATTTCCCTGCTATTGGCGAAAAAGCTTACATGGTTAAGCTTTCAGACAGCAAGCCTGTTGTTGCAAAAGCTTCCAAACCCGTAAAAACCCTTGCTCTTCCCGATGAATATTCATATACTCTCAGCGAAGAAAACATTTATGTTATGGACTCTGTAAGCTTCCGAATCAATGGTGGAAGATGGAGCAAACCCAGCATCCCCTTCCAGGCTGACAGACAAATCCGCACAAAGCTTAAAATGGCTTATCGCGGTGGTGCAATGCTTCAGCCCTGGTTCATTAAAAAACATCATCCCGAAATGCTTGAGCCGGTTGCAGATGTTGATGTGCGTTACAGTTTTTATATTAAGAATAAACCCAAAACACCTGTATCTATTGTTATTGAGTCCGGTAAGGATTGCAAGGTTACATTAAACGGAAATGAAATCAAATACACCGGTGGTCGTTGGATTGATATTTGCTATGACAAATTTGAAATTGACCCCTCACTTATCAAAGCCGGCAAGAACGAAGTTATTATTTCCACTCCCTTCAATATGCTTACAAACATTGAGGATGCATTTGTTATAGGTGATTTCGGTGTGTCAATTGAAAACAACCGTCCTCTTATCACAAAGCTTCCCAGAAAGCTTAAGATTGGTGATATAGGTGCACAGGGTCTTCCGTTCTACAGCGGTGAAATTACATATAAAGCTGAAGTTAAAGAGCTTCGCGGAGAAAAGGCATCTATACGCCTTCCCTCCATGGGTGGCGCTACAGCAAAGGTTACTGTAGGTAAAAAGAGCGAGCAGATATCCTTTGTTCCTTACAGCGCGGATATTACCTCTCTGGTTTCCCGCAGCGGAAAGCTTGAGCTTACCCTCTCTCTTACCCGTGCAAACACCTTCGGTCTTGGTACATTCCCTTCGCTTCATGTAAGCAACGGTACTCCTAAAGAGGAATACGTTCTTCTTCAGCAGGGCCTTCTTGAAAAACCCGAAATTACAATTTATAAATAATTTCAAACCTTAGCGATAACCCTCTATGAAATTCATAGGGGGTTTTGCTATTTTTGTTCATACTTTTCAGTATTATAATAAAGTAATTCTTCAGTATTTTCGGCAATTGACCCAAAAGCATCCATAAACAAACTGTTTATCCATGAGATAAGAACTATCAGAAATGCAGCTAATGCCAACAAAACAGCCGGTATAATCCCAACATTAAACATTATTTTTAAAAAATAACCCATATCAAAACCTATATAGGGAATAATTCTGATCATCTCAGCAACTGCACCAGCCAACGAACAAAAAGAATTCATTCACCAATTACAAATACTACAGCGGAAACTATTACTGTTACCTTATGAACAATTCCTGAAATTTTTTTGAATTTTTGTCCTGGTTTTTCTAATGACCATATCCATTTCGTAGGATTTCATCCTCTTTCATAAAAATTTGTCGCATATAATCGACATAACACTTATATTATACACCATATTAGGTGTAAAGTCAATACATCATTTCTGATGTATGGTAAAATTTTAGAAGAAATTTGCCATACTAATCAGGAGGTGTTGACTATGAAAACCTATATCGACAGAATAAAAGAATTACGCGAAGATAATGACTTGAAACAATCGGAAATTGCTAAGCTTCTACAAACAACACAACAGGTCTATTCACGCTATGAAAAAGGTCTTAATGAGCTACCGCTCCGGCATGTTATAACCCTTTCGCGTTTTTATAAAGTCAGCTGTGACTATATCTTAGGTGAAACTGACAAACCGGACAGATATTAAAAAAGAGCACTGCAAGGGCGGTTATCCACCTTAATGCAGTGCTCTTAATTTTATTTAAGAATTATTCAAAACTTAAATTATTCAGCAATAGCTGTAACGATACCGGAACCTACTGTACGGCCACCTTCACGGATAGCGAAGCGAAGACCTTCTTCCATAGCGATGGGAGTGATAAGCTCAACAGAGATTTCGATGTTATCGCCAGGCATACACATTTCTGTACCTTCGGGAAGAGTGATAACGCCTGTAACGTCAGTTGTTCTGAAGTAGAACTGGGGTCTGTAGCTGTTGAAGAAAGGAGTATGACGGCCGCCTTCTTCTTTCTTAAGAACGTAAACCTGACCCTTAAACTTTGTGTGAGGAAGGATAGAACCGGGAGCAGCAAGAACCTGACCTCTTTCGATATCCTTCTTATCGATACCACGAAGAAGAGCACCGATGTTGTCACCAGCCTGAGCTTCGTCAAGAAGCTTTCTGAACATTTCGATACCGGTTACAACGGACTTTCTTGTTTCTTTGATACCAACGATTTCGATTTCTTCAGAAACATGAAGAACACCCTTTTCAACTCTACCTGTAGCAACAGTACCACGACCTGTGATGGAGAAAACGTCCTCGACAGGCATAAGGAACTTATCGTCTACATCTCTCTTGGGCTCAGGAATGTAAGCGTCAACTTCTTCCATAAGCTTAACGATGGGAGCATATTCAGGAGCATTGATGTCCTGAGAAGAACATTCAAGAGCTGCAAGTGCAGAACCCTTAACGATCGGGATTTCATCACCCGGGAATTCGTATTCAGAAAGAAGATCACGAATTTCCATTTCAACAAGTTCAAGAAGCTCTTCGTCGTCTACCTGGTCAACCTTGTTCATGAAAACAACGATTGAGGGAACACCTACCTGACGAGCAAGAAGAATGTGCTCACGAGTCTGAGGCATGGGGCCATCAGCAGAAGATACAACAAGGATACCACCGTCCATCTGAGCAGCACCGGTGATCATGTTCTTAACATAGTCAGCGTGTCCGGGGCAGTCAACGTGTGCGTAGTGTCTGTTGTCTGTTTCGTACTCAACGTGAGCTGTAGAGATTGTAATACCTCTTTCTCTTTCTTCGGGAGCCTTATCGATCATGTCGTAAGCTTCGTACTGTGCCTGGCCCTTAAGTGCAAGAACCTTTGTGATAGCAGCAGTAAGAGATGTTTTACCGTGGTCAACGTGACCGATAGTACCAATGTTAACGTGGGGCTTTGTTCTTTCGAATTTAGCTTTTGCCATTTTATTTTCCTCCTAAAACTTTTAATTTTTTTATTTTCCCCATTAAATGGGGTTTAGTTTATTAATTAGTCTTTCTTTGCTCTGCCTGCAACGATAGTTTCCTGAATGTTCTTAGGAACTGCTTCGTAGTGGCTGGGTTCCATGGAGTAGTTACCACGACCCTGAGTAGCAGAACGAAGGTCGGTTGCATAACCGAACATTTCTGAAAGCGGAACAAATGCTTTAATTTCTTCGGCACCGTTTCTTGCTTCCATACCCTGAATCTGTCCACGACGAGAGTTAAGGTCACCGATAACGTCACCCATGTACTCTTCGGGAACAACAACAGTTACATTCATGATGGGTTCCTTTAAGATGGGGTTACCCTGACGGCAAGCTTCTTTGAAGCCCTGAGAACCTGCAATCTGGAATGCAATTTCAGAAGAGTCAACTTCGTGGTAAGAACCATCGTAAAGTACAACCTTAACGTCAACTACATTGTAGCCTGCAAGCACACCGGAAAGCATTGCGCCCTGAATACCCTTATCAACAGCGGGAATGAATTCCTTGGGAATAGATCCACCAACAACGGCATTTTCGAACTCGTAGCCTTTACCTGCTTCAAGAGGTTCAACCTTCATCTTAACGTGAGCGTACTGACCGCTACCACCGGACTGTCTCTTGAACTTGTTTTCAATATCAACAGGCTTGGTAATGGTTTCCTTGTAAGAAACCTGAGGCTTACCAACGTCTGCTTCTACCTTAAACTCTCTGAGAAGACGGTCAACGATGATTTCAAGGTGAAGCTCACCCATACCGGCAATAATTGTCTGACCGGTTTCTTCATCTGTGTAAGTCTTGAATGTGGGGTCTTCTTCTGCAAGCTTTGCAAGAGCGATACCCATTTTTTCCTGACCTGCTTTTCATTTAGGCCCAATAGCAACACGGATAACGGGATCGGGGAATTCCATAGATTCAAGAATAATAGGATGCTGATCATCACAAAGTGTATCACCTGTAGTTGTGTTCTTAAGACCAACAACTGCAGCAATATCACCGGAATAAACTGTCTGAATTTCAGTTCTTGTGTTAGCGTGCATCTGCACAATACGACCAAGTCTTTCCTTCTTGTCCTTTGTGGAGTTAAGCACGTAGGAACCTGCGTGAGCAACACCGGAGTAAACTCTGAAGAAACAAAGCTTACC
>JAZQCS010000084.1:0-5533 GCA_045546415.1 Clostridia bacterium
CAAGGACACCTCCGCCGGTTCAAAAATAAAAGCAGATGCAACATATGATGTTACTCTGTCACCCGGAATTAACACCTTAACTGTCAAAACAGCCAAAAATTCTTACTATTACATAACCGCATTGACTATAGAAGCCTATAACCCCCACGCAGGTTATACTGTTGTTCTTGCAAAGGACGAGGTAGCAGACTATATGGCGGCCGCAAAAATTGCTTATGAAAAGCCTGAATATGCCAATTATACCACCTCCATTATCGAAAACTACGTGCGTGGTTCTTCGGCAAAATCCGACATCCCCAAACCCGTTTCCTTTTCTTGGGATGCCGTAAGCGGTGCGGATAGCTACACCCTGAAAATTTCCAAAACCAAGGATTTTTCCTCAGATATTTTAACTTTTGAAAATATCAAAGGTACAACCTATGATGTTTATAATCTGTTTGTAGACACAGTTTACTATTGGAAGGTGTCCGGTGCAGATAAAGAAACCGATGTAATGATGTTCTATACCGACAAAACGGTACGCTATATCTATGCCGACGGCATCCGCAACGTCCGTGACCTTGGCGGTTGGAACGGACTTAATCAGGGTTATGCCTTCCGAGGCTCCGAGCTGGATTTGGTTGATAACCACGGACTTCAGTTAACCGAAGCAGGCAGAAAAGTTCTTCACGACGATTTAGGCATTAAAACCGACCTGGATTTCCGTTCAACAACACTTACGGAAAGCCCCATCGGCAGCGACGTTGCATTTATCAACGATTACAAAATCAGCGGATATGATTACGCATTTTCAAGCTCTCGATACACCGGGGTTATGAAAACCTTTGCCGATATTGACAACTATCCCATTTATTTCCATTGTTGGGGCGGTGCAGACCGTACCGGTACAGTAGCACTCCTTTTGGAGGCATTGTGTGGTGTATACGAAACAGATTTATCTATTGATTTTGAGCTGACAAGCTTTTCTGTTTTCGGCACACGTCCTCGTCACGATTCCGGCTCATATATGTATGCAACCACCTTGGCAAAGCTAAAGGAATACGAAGGTGCAACTTTAGCGGATAAAACCGAAAACTATATGATAAACACCTTAAAGCTTACAAAAACCGAAGTTGCAAATATCCGTTCTATCCTGGCAGGAAGTGCGGTTGTGTTTGAAAAAGACGGCACTGTTGCAATTGGCAGAAACTCCAAGCTTACACTTAAGAATTTGAGAAATCACACAGTTTCTTCTGTTACCGTGAACGGAAAAGCCGTGCCCTTCAATTTGGCAGAAAACATTCTTACGGTGAAAGCCACTGAGGTTGGCGAAGGTATCATCACCTTTGATGACGGCAACACTTTGGAATTTTCAGCCGAAGAGGTTTCAGGTTGCACAACACAGACTCTTTCTGACGGATTTACCAGACTCACTCTGACCGATACGGAAATGCTTGCTGGTGAAACTTATAACTTCCCTGTAACAGTAGCCGAAAACGGAACATATACCATATTTTTGAACAAACAAGATATCAACAGTAACAACTTTGCCGTAACCTTATCCAAGGACGACACCGTAATTTCTTTAGCAGATAGCAAAAGTGTAAATAATGCATACGCCTACTACTATGTACGTGTCAACTCTGCAAAGGGCAACAACCCCGGTTCTGCAGAGCTGACAACCGGCGAATGGATACTCAGCATCACCCCTGCGGTCAACACAAATGTTTCTTATGTTGATATTCGCTCTACAGAAATCCCGATAACAGGCGAACCGCTTGCAATTTATCCTTCCGATTTTTATGCTCACACAGGCGGAATTGATGCCGACGACCACATCAACGGACAAATTAATAAAACAGTCGAAAAAGCCAATGGTTATACTTATTATGGTGATTACTCAAACGAAGCTCTTTCCCACCGTTTCCTTGGTGAAAGACCTATTCGTTTGCAGACAGGCAATGCGGTTTCTTACCGATTAAATGTAAAGCAGGCAGGAACCTATGCCGTTACCTTAAACCATAATTTCTATTTGGAAAATTCACAAAACACAGAGGTTCCGGCGGTTCTTTCCGTAAAAGCAGGAAATAATGAGGCTACAACTAAAACTTACACATATACGGCAGGTAAACAAGGGGCATCCCCCGTAGAAAATTTAGTAGCTTACATCCCCCTTTCGGCAGGTGTGCATACACTTACAATAGAAACCTCAGGTACTATGTCGTGTATTAATCATCTAACTTTAGAGCAGGAACCTGAGACCTATCGGGACAAATGTGTTACTGCAGACAACACCTTAACAAGAATTGAAACAGACTCCACAAATCAAACTATATCGGCAGGAGTAACCCGCAGTTTCAACTTTACCGTACCTGTAGATGGAGCTTACAACTTCTACGGACACATCGGCTCTGAAGCCATGAATATGAAGGTTGTTATAAAAGACCTTAAATCGGGAACACTTACCACTGTTTATGACGGTGAACTCAGCATTATTAACCCTGTAAGCTTACGAAGACTGGGTATGGGTCAAACTCCCGCCGTAACCCTTTCGGCAAACACCAGTTACCATTTGTATATTACACCAAGCGTAGATATCACTGTTCCCTTTATAGACATTATGAATTTAAGTCTCCCAATTGACGGAAAAACCGTGGTATCTCCTCAATATTACAGTGAAACAGATATTACAGATGCACAAATTAACTGTAACGACCAGCAAAATACCATAAAACCCGAAAGCGGATATACTCTTGCAGGTAATTTCTTAAGCTCTGCTTTGGCAACACAAAACAAATTTAACGTTGCCTATGCGGTAACACCTCATATTGCTCTTGAGAAACATATGAGCTATACTTTGGATGTAAAAACAGCCGGTCGTTATCAAATTCAGGTGGATGCAGGTACCTTTGCAAAAACCTATACCGATAATGAAATTCTTGAAATATCGGTAGATGGCGTTACACAAGCGGCGAAATACACCCGAACAGATATGACGGTACAGCGTTTAACAGGTCCCACTGTATACCTGACAGAAGGCACGCATACATTAAAGCTGGAAAATATTGCCGGAGGCAAAGCCGGATATTACATTCATCAGATTTTGTTTACACCGGTGAAAAGCGTATACGTAACCTTAAACGGAAATAAAGCTGCTGTTTCTGCAGATTTTATCGACAACTTCAGCGGTATTGCTATGATAACTCTGTACGATGCGGATAAAAAATTAGTCGGCTTTGCCCACAAAACCCTTTCATCGGAAAGTAAGGTTTCGGCAGAGGTTCAGGCAAGTAAAACACCCGTTTCGGCAAAGGTACTTATTTTGAATAATCAAAACGGCATTTCGCCTCTTGCGGAGAATTTCGAAATTTCCCGCACCGAAGACGGTTGGACAGAATAACAATATACCCTTGATATAAAATTGACCGATTTCTCTTTTGGAGGAAATCGGTCTTTTTATTTGTTTTTTTAAAAAAATCGCGTAAAACCCTTGCATTATTCCATAAAATGGTGTATAATAAAAGGTGGTTGATTTTTTTTGTTAATAATAATTGTATATAAAAACAGGAGGCTAAAAAAATGAGTAAATTTTTAGACAGAATCAAAGAACGAGCAATGTCTGACAAAAAGACCATTGTTCTTGCTGAGGGTGAGGAAATCCGCACCATAGAAGCAGCAGAAAAGGTTTTAAAGGAAGGTATTGCCGAAATTATCCTTTTAGGTGACGAAAAGGTTATTGCCGAGAAAGCTGCAGGCTATGACATTTCAAAGGCTACAGTTATAAACCCCGTAAACGGTGACAAGTACGATGAGTTCTGCGCTCAGTTCTGTGAAATGAGAAAAGCCAAGGGCATGACCATGGAGCAGGCTAAGGAAACTATGAAAAATACACTTTACTACGGTTGTATGCTTGTTAAAAACGGTCTTGCTGACGGTATGGTTGCAGGTGCTGTTAACTCCACCTCCAATGTACTGAGAAGTGCACTTCAGACAGTTAAAACAGCTCCCGATGCAAAGCTTGTTTCCGCATTCTTTGTAATTTGCGTGCCCGATTGCGAATACGGTCATAACGGTACATTTGTTTTTGGCGACAGCGGTCTTGTTATGAACCCCAATGCCGAAGAGCTTTCTGAAATTGCTATTTCCTCTGCAAAGAGCTTTAAAAACCTTGTTGAGGCTGAGCCCAATGTTGCTCTTCTTTCCTTCTCTACCTACGGTAGTGCAAAGGATCCCCTTGTTGACAAGGTTGTTGAAGCTACAAAGCTTGCAAAGGAAAAACGCCCTGATTTGAATCTTGACGGTGAGCTTCAGCTCGATGCCGCTATTGTTGAATCTGTTGGTAAATCCAAGGCTCCCGACTCCAAGGTTGCAGGCTCTGCAAACGTACTTGTATTCCCTGACCTTAACGCAGGTAACATTGGTTACAAGCTTGCTCAGCGTCTTGGCAAAGCAGAAGCTTACGGTCCCATCACTCAGGGTATTGCAAAGCCCATCAACGACCTTTCACGCGGTTGCTCCGCTGACGATATCGTTGGTGTTGTTGCTATCACTTGTGTTCAGGCACAGGATGCAGAATAATTAAACGGAGGTATAAAAATTATGAAAATTTTTGTTATTAACGCAGGTTCTTCTTCTCTTAAATATCAGCTTATTGATATGACAACAGAAGAGGTTATGGCTAAAGGTCTTTGCGAAAGAATCGGTCTTGAGGGTTCAAAGCTTACTCACAAGCCCGCAGGCAAGGACGAATATTCCGTAGAAAGCCCTATGCCTAACCACACAGTTGCAATTCAGCTTGTTCTTGATGCCCTTTGTGACAAAGACCATGGTGTAATTGCTGACCTTGCTGAAATTTCCGCAGTAGGTCACAGAGTGGTTCACGGTGGTGAAATGTTCAGCGGTTCTACACTTATTAACGAAGATGTTATGAAAGCTCTTGAGGTTTGTTCCGAGTTTGCTCCCCTTCACAATCCTGCAAACATCATCGGCATCAAGGCAATTGAAGAAGCTATGGGTAAGGACATTCCTCAGGTTGGCGTTTTCGATACAGCCTTCCATCAGACAATGCCTGCTAAAGCTTATATGTACGGTTTACCTTACGAATATTATGAAAATGACAAAATCCGTCGTTACGGTTTCCACGGCACATCTCACCGCTTTGTTTCCGGTGAAGCCGCAAAGTTTATTGGCAAGCCTATTGAAGAGCTTAAAATCATTACTGTTCATCTGGGTAACGGTTCCTCCATTGCCGCTGTTAAAAACGGTAAGGTAATTGACACCTCCATGGGCTTCACTCCTCTTGCAGGTATGCTTATGGGTACCCGTTGCGGTTGCGTTGACCCTGCAATTATCCCCATTCTTATGGATAAATACAACCTTGATACAAAAGCTATCAATGACATTATGAACAAAAAATCCGGTGTGTATGGTATTTCCGGAGTAAGCAGCGATTTCCGTGACCTTGCCGCAGCAGCTGCAGACGGCAACGAAAGAGCTCAGCTTGCTCTTAAGTCGGAGGCCAAGCGGTCTTAGGAAGACAACACTTAGCTACAAC
>JAZQCS010000085.1:0-16528 GCA_045546415.1 Clostridia bacterium
AGGTTTTTTTATTTTTTCAGCAAACCGTTTTCAACTGCAAGCTTTAATGCTTCCGCGGTCTTACCGTTTTTTATTAATCTGTCAATATATCTTTCAAGTGCCTTAGCTGTCCCCGGATGATTTATACTTTTCCTCAGCTCATAGTTTTTCTTATACCATTGCAGGGCAACGACCGGTTGTCTGCAATAATCATAGCACAGAGCCAATCCATAGGTGGCAGAAAGGGTGGGGTCTCCGGTTTCACCGTAAAGATACTCAAATTTTTCCTTTGCTTCTTTTGTTCTTCTCAGAGCTTCCCCGTACATTCCTGCACCAACAAGTGTATGTCCAAGCAGAGACAGGTCTGCCGCGGTATGAGGATGATTTTCACCAACGAACTTCTTTTCCTTTTCAATCACATCGGTAAGTATATTCACCGCTTCTTTTATTTTATCTTTATCCTTGTGTTTTGCAAGAATCGAGGCGTACACACTTCTTGCGTTAATAGTATCCGGATGGTTTTCACCATATTTTCTTCTGCACAGGTCAACCACCTTGTTTTGTTCTGTCAGAGCTTCTTCAAGCTCACCAATATCACGCAGGGTTACCACCAGAATTTCACGGGCTCTTACCGTTCCGTAATTCTCTTCTCCTACAGATTTTTCGTGAAGTCTTACACATTTTCTCTGCAGTTCAACTGCTTCAATGCACTTTTCACGGCTTATATCCTTCATTGTTGACGCCCGGTTAGCCATAACAGTCAACGCAAGAGGGTCCTCCTCAGCCAGTCTGCGGTCACATATCTCCTGAGCTTCATTCAGAAGCTCCAGGGCTTTTTGAGCGGAATCACGGCTTTTATCAAGACCGGTATAGCAAAGCGCAAGCTCATTTAATGCCGAAACAATTTCAAGCTCATCAGGATTTTCCTTTGTGCGGCAATAATCCAACACCTGTTTCTGAAGCTCTATTGCCTCCGGGTCTCCGCAATAACGCTTAAGAATTACCAGCTTCCGTTTAAAGGGCATATTTATGGATTTGTTGTCCGGATAATGCTTTTCTGCAAAGGCATAGCTTTCTTCCGCAAGCTCGAGAGCTTCCCGATATTCTCCGCCGTATTCCAGCAGATCCACCTTTGTCATAAGCGCCAGAACTATTGCAGAAGCGTTATTTGACTTGGCAATACACTCATAATAAATATCATACGCGGCACCTGCCTGTTCAAAATAGCCTTCCTTTGCATAATTTCTCAGATGCTTGTTGATATTTTCAGCAAAATATTTTATCACATCAAGGTAGTCGTCATATTTCAGCACAGCGCCCTTTACAGCATAAACAAGTGCTGTTGCATAGCCTTGTGAAAATTCCTCCCTTTTCACTTCAGGCAGATATTTCCCAAGCAGAGCATCTGCCGTATTCTGTTTTATAAGCGAAGGGCACTTTTCAAACAAAACATCTGCCGCAATACGGTGTATGGTATACCCTCCGCCTTCAGCTTCAAACACAAGAGAGAGATTTTTTACCTCTTCGTAAAGCAGAATGTTTGTTTCCGGCATAATTTCCATCAGGGTTTTATCAGTCCATGTGCCAATACACACAAGCTTATATACAAACTGCTGAATATCTGCATCCATATACCGCACAAAGCGTTCAACAAGTTCCGCAGGCGTGTTACCAAAATGTGAAATGTCCGGAGTTTCTCCTTTTTTTATAAGGTCGTTATACCTTGAAACACATAAATCCAGGTACAAGGGCACGCCGCCGGTAAGGTTATAAATTCCGTCTCTCAGCTCCTGTCCTCCTACTCCGCTGCCGGAAAGAAAACTGTTGCTGTCCTGCGGGGATAAATCCCCAAGCAAATGCTGTTCCATATTATCTGCAAGCTCATGGTCAAACACATCCCACATAAGCTTTTCTCTTCCGGCAATGACCCACAAAGCTCCTGCTGTGCGCTGTACCGGTCCGTTATCATCCCTGAGCCAGAGGTCATTGCTGTAAATATCTCCCGAACCGCCTATTTCGTTTACCAGGCGTTCATATGTATCAAGAAAAACAACAAGCGGCTCTTTTTTGTTTTTAAGATTATCATTCAGGTCAACAGAAAAAAAGTACGGCAATCTTCTGTATATTTCCCGGGCATCCAGGCGTTCAATTTCGTCAATAATGCGGCTGTTCTGCTTTATATAGCTTCGTACTGCCGCCTGGGTTTTATCCAGAGCACTTATAAGCTTTACTGCAATTCCCACAGGTCTGCTGAATTCACCTACTGCATCCAGGCATTTCAGCACCGTGCTCTTGTCGGTAAACTGTCTGACCTCCGGAGAGTCATAAGGCTGTCCCACCTTTGAGGCGTGAACATACAAAGCGGTATCCAGAAGAGAAAAATGAAAATGATATTTTTCGCAAAGCTGATTTCTCAGTGATGTAAGAACCGTGTAGCGGTCAGGAGTTATTTTGTTATCATCTCCGGTATTAAAATCAAAAAAGGCATAAAGAGGCTCTTCTTCAATTTCCCCCAGTCTTTCCCGGAGTATTTCAAGCAAGCGGCTTTTACCGATACCTCCCAGGCCGTAATAGGACAAAATATGTATTTCTCTGTCCCCGGAAGTAATTTCCGCTTTCACCTGTTCATACTGCCTTTCAAAAGCCTTGCGGGGCTCATCCCTGTCTGTAAAAATCCGGCTCGCTTTTTCGTTATAGCTGCCGTTTTGAATCTTTTTTCCCATTTTCTTCACCTCTTTTATATATATTCTATCACAGAAAATCTTTTTTTGCAATATGTATCAAAACTCTTTACAAATTTGCTTTTTTGTGGTAAAATTGATACGACATAATCTTTTACAAAAGGAGTGGTTTTATGCCCGCATTAACAAAACTTTTTGAAACTCTAACACCTCTTGTGGTCAGCCTTGCCGGAAAAATAGTAAGCGCTGTGCTTATTCTTATTATAGGCTTTGCTCTGGCAAAGTTCCTGGTAAAGCTGTTTACAAAAAGCAAAGCTTTTTCAAAGCTTGACCCCGGAGTTGCCAGCTTTTTAAAAAGCTTTCTGTCCATAGCCTCCAAAGTGCTTGTTTTTGTAACTGTTGCTGCAGTTATCGGAATTCCCATGACCAGCTTCATAACCGTTCTCGGCTCTATGGCGGTGGCTATAGGTCTTTCCCTTCAGGGAAGCCTTTCCAACATTGCCGGCGGTTTACTCATTCTTTTAAACAAGCCCTTTGTAGTTGGCGATTTTATTTCTGTATCAGGCTATGACGGTTCTGTTACCGATATTGGTCTTTTCTACACTAAGCTCAGCACCGTTGACAACCGCAGAGTTGTTCTTCCTAACAGCCTTGTTTCCTCCAACGCTCTTGTAAATGTTACCGAACAGCAAACACGCAGAGTCGACCTTGATATTAATGTAGCCTACGACAGCGATACAGAAAAGGTAAAGAAAATTCTTCTTGACCTTGCAAACAGCCATTCTCTTGTGCTTAAGGACCCCGCCCCCATGGCACGCCTTTCTGCCCACGGTGACAACGCTCTTGTTTTCACTTTCCGTACCTGGTGCAAAAAGGAAGATTATTGGGATGTCCGGTTTGACCTTCTGGAAAGTGCAAAGGCTGAATTCGACAAGGAAGGAATTTCTATTCCCTATCCTCAGCTTGATGTACATATTGACAAGTAGTTTTAAAATCAGAAGAATCCACTTGCACAGGCAAGTGGATTCCTTTTTTATTCAGCTAATTTTCCCCGTTTCAGGGCAGCATAAACCACAGGTGCCAAAGCCGCTGTGATTATTATTTCGGGTATCATATACGCCGCGTTGTAAACCACCGAGTAAAACAGAGCAAGTCCGCTTCCGCTCATATGTGCCATAACCCAATCGCAAAAGCCCTTCATAAAGCCAACACCTGCAAGTCCGGTGCTGTCGGCAAAAAACCATTCTGCCCAGGCACCATAGAAAATGAAGCCCGAAACGGTGTGCATAAGCCATCTGAGGCTTACCGCCACTACGCTGCCAAGAGCTATTTCCGTTCCGCGGTGTTTCAGCTTGTTTTTGAAAATTCCTCCAAAGCCCAGAACAAGGTATGCAAGTACATAATCAATCACGCATATGGATATTGCCGCAAAAAGGCTCATCTGCTCATCACCGGGAAGGAACATTTTTGTGATTATTCCCGTTGCAACACCACACACCAACTGTAAAAGGCTGTAGATTGCCGATGTAAACAGACCCCATTTTGTGCCGTAAAGATACGCCACCAACACTACCGGCACCATTGATGCCACCGTTACCGTTCCGCCGAAGGGAAGCTCATAAAGAACCAAAAGGGAAAGAATTGTTCCCAAAGCCACCATCATGGCAGAAATTACCATTTGTTTTGTTTTTCCTTTCATTTTTAAACTCCTTTATAAAATTAAAAAACCGAAAGACTCCTCGCAGGTCTTTCGGCTTTAAAACTTAAAAAGAATTTAAAACAAAAAGAAACTTAAATGTAAATTGCCGCAAAAACTTTTTACGCAAACTTTTCCTTTTCAAGTCCCGTTTGCGAGAATTTGACTTCAGTCAAATTTGCAAAGTTTTTTACTATGGTGCAAACAACAAATCGCAAACTTTGGCGGAGCCAAATTTGCAAAGTTTTTTGCCTCCGGCAAAATACTTTTTCCTACGTTGGCATTATCCAAATCAGGTCAGGCATAAAAATGTGCACTTTTTTATGCTTTTTGGGTCAAAGGTCAATTCCTTTATCTCAGCCTGAAACACAAGCTCCCCCAAAACTTACAGAGCTGCAGACCCTGCAAATTCTTAAGTCTTCAGTTTTTCATATAAAATTATACCACCGAAAAGTTTTTTTGTCAAGTAAAAACAAATATTTTATTGACATATTCTGTAAAATGTGATATATTTATGACAGTTAATAAACTATTATGAAAAGAGGTAAACAAAATGGTAAAAACAGAATACGGCATTCAGATGTACTCCCTTCGTGACATCACAAAGGATTCCATGAGAATGGCACTTGAAAAAGTTGCTGCTATGGGCTACAAATATGTTGAATTTGCAGGCTTTTTCGACTATATGCCAGAGCAGATAAAGCTTTGGCTTGACGAGTTCGGTCTTGTATGCTCCGGCACTCACACAGGTATGGGGGCAATCACCCCCGAAAACATTGACAAAACCATTGAGTATCACAAAATTATCGGTTGCAACAACCTTATTGTCCCCGGTTGCGACTGGTCCACTCCCGAAAAAGCTCAGGGGGTTGTAGACAGCCTCAACCTTGCACAGAAAAAACTGGCAGAAAACGGCATAACTCTTGGCTATCACAACCACTCAAGAGAGTTTTTCCCCACTCCCGACGGAATTGTTTTTGAGGACAAAATTATTGCTGAAACCTCTGTTGAGCTTGAAATTGACACCTGGTGGGCTTTCAACGCAGACATCGATGTAATTGCCTTCCTTGAAAAAAACAAAGAAAGAATAAGAGTTATTCACTTAAAGGACGGTATCCCTTCTGCCCCCGAATGCAAGAACTATGACCATGTTCACGACGGCATTAAGGGTCTTTCCGTTGGCAGCGGTGAAAACATCATCCCTGAAATTGTTGCATGGGCAAAGGCAAACGATGTGCTTATGGTTATTGAATCCGAAGGACTTGTTCCTACAGGTCTTGAAGAGGTTGAACGCTGCATTACATATCTTCGCACACTTGACTAATAAAAAATCACTCGCATTGCGAGTGATTTTTCTTTTATATTTCCCATTCGGTTTTCTTTCTTCGTTCCTTTACAATCAGTTCAGAGGGCTTTGCACTTACTCTGGAATTTTCCGGAACAGATTCGGTAATGAAACAGTTACCGCCTATAATGGAGTTGGCACCAATAACGGTTTCACCGCCAAGAATGGTAGCTCCTGCATAAATTGTAACATTGTCGCGGATGGTGGGATGGCGCTTAACTCCTGCAAGCTGCTGACCGCTTCGGGTAGAAAGCGCACCCAGGGTAACCCCCTGATACACCTTGACATAGTTACCCACCGTAGTGGTTTCACCAATAACCACACCGGTACCGTGGTCAATGAAGAAATATTCACCGATTGTAGCTCCCGGGTTAATATCAATACCTGTTCTGCCATGAGCGTATTCACTCATAATTCTGGGAATGAGTGGCACATTTTCACGATAAAGACGGTTCGCAAGCCGGTAAACAAAAATTGCAAAAAGCCCCGGATAGGAATAGATTATCTCCTCCTTACTTTTTGCCGCCGGGTCACCGTCAAAGCCTGCCTGAAGGTCCTTCAGGAGCATCTGCTGAATTTCCGGCAAAGCTTCAAAAAAGCCGTTGCATATTCTTTCCGAGCATTTGTCAAGGTCACATTCCGGGCAGGCATCACAGCTGTAATAAAGTGCTGCTTTTACCTGTTCACGAAGCTCGGAATACACCTTCATTACCTCATAGCCTATGTAATATTCCTCCGAGCCTGCACGGTTGCATTCAAAATAGCCCGGGAAAACTATCTTTTTAATATCGTTGATTATGCCGATTATTGCATCCTTTGAGGGCATTGTTCTGCCCTGCTTATCGGCAAAAAGAGGGTCGGTTTTGTAAACCTCGGTCATATTTTCAATAACCGACTGTAAAATTTCCTTGTTCACAAAAAATCTCTCCTTTCATATTTTACATACGCCTCCCGTAAAAGGGAGGCGTATGCTTTGTGTTTTTATGGTAAATTTATGGGCTCTGATGTAATTTCTTCATTTGAATATATATTACCGTCATACATCATATCCTCAAGAATAATAACCTCTGTATCATCATGAGAATAATCGCCAATAATACCTGTTGTAATGATTGAATTTGTTCATTCTATGATTGGAACCAATTCCACACCTATTTCTTCAAAATCAACTACTCCGACATGATTTTCATAACCCGGGCTCTCTATTGTATACGCTGCTCCGTACAAAACATCGGCAAAAACAACGACGCCGTCCACGCCCGCAACCTGTTCTGTTTCACCGATTGTTACTGTTGCACCTTCAGGGAGACATATAAAGGTAACCTCTGAGAAAATTGCGTTCAAAACGACTGATATTTCGGGATTCTGCTCGCCGGAAGCAACTATAAAGTTGCCCGCAACAGATTCATAACCGTCAGCTTCAATGGTGTAAACGTACTCAACATCAAAGTCAAGACCTGAGAAATCAATGGTGGCTTCTTCATAATCCTCTGCTGTGCCGGTTCTGGAACCTATGCCTTCAACTGTAACAGTTGCGTTCCCGGGCTGAACAACAAAACGAACACCGCAGGTAAATCTTTCAAGCTCAATGGGGCTACCGTCTGCACCGTTTACCGTGTACTCTGTAACACCGTTTCTTACAACAAGAGTTCCTGTTATCTCCTGGTGGTTAGCTTTTGTTACCTTGTAGGTGTAAACACCCTCTTCAATATGTTCAATAACTGCTGTACCGTCTTCAACTGTTGCTGTTCTGCCTGCTATGGTAACGGTTGCACCTTCAGTTGCAACATTAAAGGTTATGTCAGCATACGAAATGTCAGCCGAGCTCCTGGGATAAATTGTATCGCGGTCAACTGCAGGGATAAGATAAATCATCTTCTGGTAGCAGGAGGTTCCGGAAGCAAACAGGAATAACATATCACCGGGCTGAACCATTTCCCCAAGCTTATGAATTGCGAATCTGTCTGTTACGCCCTTTGCAATTGTTCCTTGTGTTCCGTCCGCATAGAAATAAACAGGTTTGGAAGCAGTATTGCTGTTTGTGGGGCTGAAGAACAGGCCTGTTCCTTCAAGGCTCATAAGCTCATCCTCACCCACATCAAGTATCATAGTGTCGCTGTCTGCATCAAAATCAATAACTGTTCCGTAGCGGTACCAATAATAAGGTGAACCGTCGGTGCTTATATCACCGTCTCGCTCGTACTTTTTGTTAAAGCCAATCTTACTGCGGTCACTTATATCCACTACCATTCTTACATTCTTGACAGCGGAAAGTGTGCCGATCTTGGTTGTACCGTATACGATAACGTCACCGGCTTCGAATCTTTCTCCGTTGTCAGCTTCTCTTTCGTCCTCTGTTACATAAAGAGTCTTTTCCGAGATGCTGGTAATGGAGGACTGCTGATATACAATAAGCTTGTAAACATTTTCGCCGTCAATTGTATCGTGGTAATCAATATCCTTTACAACAGATACAGGTGATTCAAGAGTGGCATTACCGGTAATGCCTTCATCGTAAAGCACAACGCAGTTGTACACGGTTGAGCCGGTAGCTGATGTTTCAGGGTAAATTTCCGGATTGCATCGCTTGTAGGCTGAAAGATAGCTTCTGGTCTTGATTTCATACTTATCGTAATCGAACCTGTCATCGGGAACGCTGAAAATTGTGGCATTTGAACCAACAAGATATTTTTTGCTTGTGTTTGCGGGGTCCTGAATGTAATTAGCAGTAGCTATCTTATAATCGTTCCACGCAGAAGAATCGGTATAAGCCAGAGTGGGCACCATTGTTTTAATTATTTTAATTTCGTTTGATGCGGCACCCTTAACAAAACGGATGGGTTGTGCATAGGTTGCATGAACAAGCACCGATGCAGGCTTGCTGTTTTCCGAACCTGCGGCACCGTAGTTAACTATACGGGCACTTGCCGCAAGCTTTTCTGCAGCATCTTCAAAGCCGTTGTATCTGTACTCGGTATCGTTAATCTTGATTTTTCCTGCATCTTTAACCTTGAAGGTCTGGGCATCGGGGTCTGCGTGCTTTGAAACATTTTCCTTAGTGATAATTCTGAATTCAAGGTATGAGCTTTCCGCTGTGTTGCCCTGTTCATAATCAACATCAACAAGGTAACCGTAAATATAATCGGGTTCCTTAATTGTAACATCTACAATTTCACCGAACATATCCTGATATGCCACAACGGTTTCATTAAGCGGGAAAATATCGCTGATGGATTCCGCTTCTTCATAGCGGTTATTTTCCAGGTTATCAAGAAGATAATCCGAAACAATATATTTTACCTTTTCAAGCTTAACTGCTTTATCGTCCTCATCAAAGGCTGTTGTAACCTTTGCACCGGCTGTACCGCCTACCTGCTGGTTTGTAATGTAAACGGTAACCTTTGTTCTGTCCCTTGAGGTGTAAATGGTAAGGGCTTTTTTTGCTGTTATCTGATGAAGCTCTGCATCAGAATAGCTGCCTGCATTGCTCCTTTGCTTAATGACAACATCAATATCTCCTGCCACAAGCTCACGGTTATCACCATAATGGGTGTTCAGCTCGGAAAGAAGCCTTGCGGTATCAAGGTTGTATCTTTTTGCTTCGTTGTACTTGTCCACAACAACACCATTACTGGGAGATGACTTGGGCACAACGGTTTCATAGGTTTCAACAATTGCAAGCTCAACATCACCGCCATAACGGTTCACAAAGGTAACCTTACCGTTGGGAGGAAGGATATCCTCAAGCTTTATAAAGGTTTCGTCGTTTGCAAAATCGTGGTCATAGGAGGGATGGTCCTCATCAATTGTAACTCCGTTATAAACCACAGCCATATCGTCAAGATTATCAGGGAGCTTTATCTCCTTGGTAATGTTCTTTTCGTTCTTATAACCGAACACAAGGTCTCCGCTTTCAGCCGAAGCCAATGTGTAAGCGCGGTCTATATCCTCTGCAACAACTGTCAGTTCCTTATTGTTTGCGGTGGATTTCAGACTGCCTGCAACAATTTCAAGATATTCGCCTTCGTCGGTATATTTCAGAGATACCTCGTGACCGAGATACTTCTGGAACATATTTTTACCTTCACGGTTGGAGCCGTCATAGGGTTCTCTCAGCTTGATGTATGCAGGCTCACCTGTTTCCTTATCGGTATAACGAACCATGATGTAAACAGGGTTTGTTATCATAGGCAGAGTTGCATCACAGTCTATAAGAATTCCGTCGGTGGAAACAATTACACCGGTAAGACGCTCAGTATCGTCATCGTCGTCACGGGAGCTTCCGCCACCGCCACCACCACCGCCGCCTCCGACGGAGCCGCCGAAGCCGGTAGAGGGAACTACAACAACATTGGATTTTACGGTCTTTATACCGTTATAAAGCATCTGTGCAAACTGTCCGCGGTTTACAATTTTACCCAGAGAAAGGTCTGTTCCCACATGGATTTCCATCTGTTCACCGGTAACAATGTAAGCGTTGGGCCAAAGAGGAAGAGTTGAGCTGGAAATGGTTTTTGCAGCTACCTCTTTACCAAAATGGCATACAAGAATTTTCATTGCCTGCTCGTATGTAATTGAAGCATCGGGAGCAAAGGTGCCGTCTCCCATACCTGCAAGATATCCTTTTGTAACGCCCAGGGAAATGTACTTCTGTGCCCAGTGAGGAGGGTTTGTGTCCACATCGGTAAAGCCGGTAAGAGTGCCGTCCGGAACACCTGCAACACCACCGTCCTTTTCTATAAGCACCTTAACAAATTCCGCACGGGTAACATTGTTTTCAGGACGGAAGGTGCCGTCTTCAAAGCCTACAATGTAACCGTTTTTCTTCATATCTTCAATAGCCAATACATGCTTGTGAGTTCCCGGAACATCAGGGAAGGAAGAAACAACAGGTTTGGTTTCCTGCTTGGGGTTAAGGTAATCCAGATATAACTGAGATTCATAAAAGCCTTCAGGAAGGTTTACCGCCTCTTCAAGGGTTGTGGCGCGACCGCCCTCTGCATTAAGCAGAAGCTCACCGTTTATAACAAGGTCCCCCTTTGACGGGTCAAGGTTTGTTTTTGTGGTGGGGTCAGCAACCGTAGTTTGTGCGGTTTCACCCGTTGTTGCGGCAGAGCCTGTTGTTGCAGCGGAACCTGCAGGCTCCTCTGCGGCAAGACATACACCGGCACAGCTAAGCACCATAATAAAAGCCATAATGCCGCATAAAATTCTTTTGTTCATTAAAAGCACCTCCGTAAATTGTATCCCTTCTGCATTTTCAGAAGGGATGCAGAGAGAATAAACCCATTATATATTTCATACATAATTATAGCACGGATTTATGTAAAAATCAAGCCCTTTTCCCTTATGCTTCAAAAAGAAATATTTGTGTAATATAAAAAGCCCGGCAAAGCTTTGCTTTGCCGGACATATATGCTTTATTCGTCAGCGTTTTCCCAGTTGTGGTAAACATTCTGTACGTCGTCGTTATCCTCAAGGTTTTCAAGAAGCCTGTTCATCATAGTGATGTCGTGGTCATCGGAAAGAGTAATGTAGTTCTGGGGAACCATTGTTACCTCTGCGGTTGCAAGGGTGTAGCCCTTACCTTCAAGAGCTTCCACAACAGCAGAAAAATCGTCGGGAGCCGTTGTAATTTCAAAGCATTCCTCAGAAGGCTCGAAATCCTCAGCACCGGCATCCAAAGCATCCATCATGAGGGTTTCCTCGTCTACCTCACCGTCATTTTCAACTACAATAACGCCCTTTTTATCGAACATCCAGGACACACAGCCCTGTGCACCCATATTACCGCCGAACTTATCAAAATAATGCTTGATATCACCGGAGGTACGGTTTTTGTTGTTGGAAAGGGTTTCAACAATAACGGCTACTCCCTTGGGACCGTAACCCTCGTAAACCATTTCCATGTAATCGTCTCCGCCGCCTTCACCTGCGGCTTTTTTAATACAACGCTCGATGTTGTCATTAGGCATATTGTTGGATTTTGCCTTATAAATAATATCCTTGAGCTTGAAGTTAGAGGTCGGGTCGGGTCCGCCCTGTTTTACACAAACAGCAATTTCTCTGCCAAGCTTAGTAAAAATCTTTGCTCTTTCGTTATCTGTTTTTTCCTTTTTGTGTTTAATATTCGCCCATTTGCTATGTCCTGACATAAATATATCTCCAATCCGCCACAATGTGGCTTTTTTATTTTCCAAATACTTATTTTACCATATTTCCGCCCGGTTGTCAATAGTCGTTATTTTATTTGTTGCAGATTTCCACACTCCCGGATTTTATGGCTTTTGCATATTCAACAAGCTGTTTTCTTGAAGAAACACCAAGCTTACTGTAAATGTTTTTGTTATGGAACTTCAATGTGTTTTCCACAATGTTCATTTCTGCAAGAACCTCTTTGGTGGATTTGCCTTCAAGGTAAAGCTCGTAAATTGCCCGTTCCGTGGGTGTCAGGGAGGGCAACTGCTGTGCAACAAATCTGCAATGCTCTGCAAATTCAGGAGAATCTTTCCGGAGTTCTTTTTTTTCCGATTCGTGAGAAGCAGTAATTTTTGCCTGAAGAGAGGCAACAAGAACCTCCTGATGCTGAATCATCAGATATGCACTTATAAGGAAAAGCTCGGTAATTATGTAAGAAACAGACAGGAACTCAAAATCAATGCGCACAAGCTGTTCCATAAGCCATACACAAATGTTCACAAACACCGCAACAACAAGAATTATCGCGTGAGATACCGATTCCAGCTTTTTCCTTGCAATGGCGTGCACAATAATTGAAACCATAATTGCAAAACAGCCCAGAAGATAGAAAAGGTACAAGGAGTGCCAGGGACCGTATTCCTTACTCAAAACGGAAACTCCTCCTATTTGCTCAAGGGTTACGGACTTGTAATAAATATCAAGAAAGCCGGGGCTTGCAGCAACAAAAAACACAAAAGCCGAAACTGCGGTAAGCACACAGGACACCCACTTTTTATACCGGAGCCTTGAAACCTTCATAATTATCATAATCATGGAAAGGGGCAGAAATACCGACCCCAGATACGCCACCCTGTTTGCCCACAGAGCCATTTCAAGTGTACGGGAAACCGATAACGCAAGATACCCCAGATTCACAACAAAAACGGAGGTGAAAAGCACATAAAACCATGCGTCCTTCTTTTTTATCAAGGTACAATAACCCACCAGCATAAGCAGGGACAGAAAACTTGTAACTCCGTAAATTATCGACATACTTGTAGCCTTGTCTCCAATATTGTTGCATCCGGTCATGGTTAAAAGCATAAACACCAGACACAGAATACAAAACCCGCCTTTTTTCATAAAATCTTCTCCCTTATGCATTTTTTCTGCAAATTGAAGGTCATACCACACCAAAACCCACACTTTTTTCAAAAAAACTCATACTTCCCACACCAAAATTTTGCAAAAGTGTGGGGACTTTTTATTTTTTTCTTATTATAATTATAACAGCAAGGTCATAAAAAGACACATAAACCTTTCTTCTTTTCCCAACAATTACATTTTACCACAAAAAGTCGGTTTCGTCAATCTTTTGTAAAAATTTGATTTCAGAAAGGAGCTGAGTCCATTGATTGAAAAGAAGTTTCCGGCAGAATATAAAATTACAAAGTGTAAAAACGGAAACAGCTACGAATTTTTCTGCGAATTGTCTCATGCTCTTGTTTGTGTAAGCCCACCGGTAACAGCTGAAACTCCCGCAAAGGAGCTGCTGCTTGCATGGGAAAATCACGGCAGAAGCCATTTTAACCGGTGCCGGAAATGCGGCAGATGGGTAACCGGTGCAATGTACAACCCGGATGTGCTCAGCTGTGTAAGGTGCACCCCTCTGGAGGATTATCCGGATTACTGCCCCAAATGCGGTGCTAAAACGCAGAATCCGCCAAATTTCTGTCATGTTTGCGGTTCAAAGCTTTTTTACGGAGGCGAAGGATTAAAATGAAAAAACAGAATGCACTCAGAAAAAAATCACTTTTTTCATTCGGGTTCGGTATTGATATTATGAAGCATTCCGTGGTATGTGAACAATGTAAATCTCTTGAGCCCGGCAACAGAATATTTTGCGGCAGATGTAACACCAGGCTGCCAAAAACAAACCTGTACGAATTGTACAAATCCTACCATATAAGCTGTGAAAAATGCGGCACGGTTCTTTCGGGCTCAATGCACTACTGTCCCCATTGCGGCATAAAGGTCAAAGAAGCTCCGGCATTTTGTGAATTTTAAAAGGAGGAAATTATGGATACAGTACAAAGTTATAAATGTCCCTGCTGTACAGCGCCTCTTGTGTTTGAGGCCGGAACACAGAATCTCATTTGCGAATCCTGTGACAACACCTTTCCGCTTGATACTCTCAAACAAATGACCGAGGCAAACGAAGCTTCGGAAGCCGCCTCAGAATATGACTGGGAAAGCTATACTCCCCGAAGCTTTGAGGACACAAACGAAATTACCCTTTCGAACTTTTCCTGTCCCTCCTGCGGAGCAGAAATAACCGGTGATGACACCCTGGGTTCAACGGTATGTCCCTACTGCGGAAACTCCACCGTGGTGAAAGGACAGTTTGAGGGTACCCTTAAGCCCGATTACATAATTCCCTTTAAGCTGAACAAAAAAGAAGCAATAGGGGCTTTTGAAAAGGATTTCAAAAAAGCACCTTTTTTACCGGACAGCTTTAAGGACAAGAAAAAAATTGAAGAAATGTCCGGTGTTTATGTTCCCTTCTGGATGTTTGACTGCGACTGCGAAGCTTCTGTTACCTACAACGCACAAAGAGTGGTGGCTTGGAGTGATGCAAACTACAACTATACAAAAACCGATTATTACAAGCTTTTCCGCAGCGGAAGCATAGGCTTTGCCAACATTCCCGTAGATGCCTCGAAAAAGATTGACAACACTTACATGGAGGCGGTTGAGCCATTTAACTGTGCAGAGGCAGTAGAATTTTCAGGTGCATACCTTTCCGGTTTCCTTGCCGATAAATACGATGTGTCTCCTGATGAGAGCATAGAAAGAGCTAATGAACGGGTTAAAAATTCTACCATAGAAGCTTTTAACGACACAACCGGACTTTACACAGCTGTAATACCCGAAAGCTCAAGAGTGGGCTTTTCCAACGGAAAAATCAGATATTCCCTTCTTCCGGTATGGATGCTGAACATAAAATATGCAGATAAAATGTATAAATTCATGGTTAACGGTCAGACCGGCAAGGTTGTGGGACAATATCCGGTAGACAAAGGCAAAAAGTGGAAATATTTTGCAAAAATCGCAGGAATTTCATATGTGGCGGCTGCTGTTATCGGCTGGTTGCTTTTGCATTAAGGAGGGTGGTTGGTATATGAAAAAATTATTTTCTTGTGTTTTGCTTACTCTACTCACTCTGTTTTTACCTGCAAATGCGTCATTTCAAAATCCTTCAATCGTAGATGATGCAGGATACTTAATGCAGTCAGAGCTTTCATCTCTTTCAAAAGAACTTGATGAGGTCAGAGAAAAATACGATTTTGAAGTGGCAATTTATACCGAAACCGAAATGACCTCCGGGTCCGCGGAGGCAAGTGCAGATGATATTTACGACTACAACGGCTACGGTTCAGGTGAAAATGATGACGGTATTTTGCTTTACATCTGCTCAGATACAAGAGAGTATCATTTCACCACACACGGCAAGGGGCGTGAATGGTTCAATTCAAGAGGACTTGTGTATCTTGAAAGCAAGGTGCTGCCCCATCTCCGTGAAAACGATTATTATGAAGCCTTTGAAGAATATATAGAAACAACGGATGAACTCCTTCAAATGGCAAAGGACGGCAAGCCTTACAACGAAAAGCAATACAGCATGAAATATCTGTTCGGAGTTATTATAGTATGCCTTATTGCACCGCTTCTGATTGCTTTTTTGATGATGAGAAGAAAACTGAAAAAAATGAAAACCGCAGTAAGCAACAACAGTGCAGCAAACTATATGAAGCCCGGCAGTATGACCTTAACCGCTTCAAGAGACATTTTCCTTTATTCTCACATAACAAAAACAGAAAGACCAAAATCAAGTTCGGGAACGCATACATCATCTTCCGGCAGAACACACGGCGGACGTGGCGGAAGTTTTTAGGAGGTAGAAAATGAAGAAAATACTTTCAATTATTTTAAGTTTAGCAATGGTTTTGAGTACGGCATCGGTAGTATCTGCAGAACACTATTCAAACTTTACCGATGTAAAACCTGACAGTTGGTATTATGAAGATGTGGATAATGCGGTAAGACTTGGTATTATCAACGGAAAGACTGCTACCACTTTTGCTCCCGATGATAATCTTACTTATGCCGAAGCAATCAAGCTTGCAGCTTGTATGTATCAGCTTTATAAGGACGGAAGCGTGTACCTTGTATCAGGAGGAAATCCTTGGTATCAGACTTATGTTGATTATGCCAAGGAACACGGAATAATAACAGAAAATTTCTTCTATAAGGTTAGCGACATCAATGAAAAAGCTACAAGAGCGGGATATATGGAAATATTCGCAAACGCTCTTCCTGATGAGGCACTTAAAGGTATAAATAATGTTCCTGATGGCTCAATCCCTGATGTTCCGATGGTTCACGAGAGTTCAATCAGTATATATAAACTCTATCGTGCAGGAATTTTGACGGGTGTTGACGCCGCACACAATTGTAAACCCGAGGATAACATCAAAAGATGCGAGGTTGCGGCAATCATCACAAGAATGATGGACGAAACCAAGAGAGTGAAATTCTCTATGGGTACAGAGGTTCCAAAGTCTGAAGAACCTAAAACAGAAGAGC
>JAZQCS010000086.1:0-28045 GCA_045546415.1 Clostridia bacterium
GGTCAACATCTGCGTGGGTTACAAGAATTGTTTTTTCCATTGTGTCAAATTCAGGGCATATTTTTCTGAAAACCTCAATCATTTCATCACGGTAGCAAGCATATCCGCTATCCACAAACAAAACCTTTTCGTTGCTCTTTATGATTATCGTATTGCTTCCGCAGGGTGGCTCAATAAGAGTTATTTCGGTGTTGTCGGTTATTTTATGATTACTGATACGCGGATTAAAGCTTTTTCCCTTTGAAGCCCCTAAAAGCTCGGCAAATTTACTTATACTGTCAAATGTACGGTAGGGAGAAAGCCCCTGTTCATCAAGAGTCTGCATTGCAAGATTCACATAAACCTGAAGCTCACAGCTTACTTCCTCTGAAAGCCCCATAGTCCGGGATAGCCCCAAAACATATGTGTTGTAAAAAATACTGTTGTCGAAAACCTTTTCGGAACTGTTGTAGTCTATCACACGCACCTTGCAAAGCTTCCCGGCTTCTTTTAAAAACACCGAGATTTTGTCATTGTCATCTACATACAAGCCCATTTTGAAATACTGAAAATCCGTACCGTTTTCCTGAGAGCTGATGTATGAAATATTGAAATTAAATTCATTTATCAGTTCCAGCACATCTGTTACACTTCCGGGTCTGTCCGGCAGACAAAACTCCAATAATACAATGCTTGTTTTACTTGTATTGTTTTGAAGATACCCAATTTTCTCAAGTTCGGCATCTGCCTTTTTCAACTGTTCTCCCGTGCCTTCACAGTCGATAAACAAGGCGTGTGAGTCAACAGCCTTGTTGTAGCTCACCCTGGTGATATTTATTCCCAGTAATGAAAAGCATTTGCTTGCTTTCAGGAACGCACCGATGTGGTCGGGCATAGATGTTACATAGGTTTTTTTCACTTAATTCACCTCGTTTAAGGACTGTACAACAAAATTATTTTTTCATTTTTTCAAGGTCGTTTTTGCGGATTTCAACTCGTCTTACCTTACCGCTGATGGTCTTGGGAAGCTCATCAACAAATTCAACAATTCTGGGGTATTTGTAGGGAGCAGTATGTGTTTTTACATATTCCTGAATTTCTTTTTTAAGTTCATCGGTTCCTTCAGTTCCCTTTACAAGTACAATTGTAGCTTTAACAATCTGACCGCGGACCTCGTCAGGAACAGGGGTGATTGCGCATTCAAGAACATAGGGGAGCTCCATGATAACACTCTCAATTTCAAATGGACCAATACGGTAGCCGGAGGATTTGATGACATCGTCAATTCTGCCAACATACCAAAGGTATCCGTCCTCGTCCATAGTTGCCTGGTCACCGGTATGATAATAACCGTCGTGCCATACCTCGTTGGTTTTTTCTTCATCAAGATAATATCCGATGAAAAGCCCGCAGGGAACGGAATCCTTTACCCTGATACAGATTTCACCGGCATCACCGGTTTTACATTCGTTTCCATCCGGATCAAGAACAGCAACATCGTAAAGAGGACTTGGTCTGCCCATAGAACCGATTTTGGGTGTTGAGCCCACAAAGTTTGCAATTGAAAGGGTGGTTTCTGTCTGACCGAAGCCTTCCATAATGGTGAGACCCGTTGCTTTTTTAAACTGATTGAACACCTCAGGATTTAACGCCTCACCTGCGGTTGTTGCGTATTCAATAGAAGAAAGGTCGTATTTTGACAAATCTTCCTTAATAAAGAAACGGTACATTGTAGGTGGTGCACAGAAGGTTGTGATGTGATATTTTGAAAACATCGGAAGAATATCTTCAGATTTAAAACGGTCAAAGTCGTATGTGAACTGTGCCGCCTCGCACAGCCATTGACCGTAAAGCTTGCCCCAGAGAGCTTTACCCCAGCCGGTATCGGAAATTGTAAAGTGAAGCCCATCAGGATTTACATTGTGCCAGTGCTTTGCGGTAGGGTAGTGACCAAGTGCATATTTGTAGGAATGCGTTGCAATTCTGGGGTATCCGGTTGTGCCGGAGGTGAAAAGCATAAGCATAGGGTCATTTCCGCAGGGTGTGTTTTCCGTTCTGTTGTAATGTGTACTGAAACGCTCCATTTCAACATTGAAATCGTGCCAGCCTTCCTTATTGCCCCCAACCAGTACTTTAAGCATACCCGGGAAACCTGCAGCAGCCTTTTCTGCTTCGGTTGATACATCTCCGTCAGCTGTGCACACAATAGCTTTAACCCTTGCGGCTTTGTAACGGTATTCAAAATCGTGTTCCACCAGCTGATTTGTTGCCGGAATTGCAATAGCACCGATTTTGTGAAGAGCAAGCATACAGAACCAGAACTGATAATGTCTTTTTAAAACAAGCATTACCGTATCACCTTTTTTGATTCCCAAAGATTCAAAGTAATTTGCTGTTTTTGCAGAATATTTCTTCATATCGCTGAATGTAAAGCGTCTGTCTGTTTTGTCGTTTGCAACCCACAGCATTGCAAGTTTATCCGGTGTTTTTTCAGCAATAGCATCCACACAGTCAAAAGCAAAGTTGAAGGTGTCTTCATTTTTGAAAGTGATTCCGTTAAACACGCCGTTTTCGTCATATGAGGATTCAATATATTTATCTGCAACGGTTTCTGCTTTTTTCTTTTTGGCAGCTACCTTTTCTGCAATCATGGGGGCTTCCGGATATTCCTCGCTGACTTTTCCGTCATGGGGATTTAACACAACCGCATGAAATTCACAGCCTTCCTCACTTACCGCAACCATTCCGTGAGGGATAATACTGTTATAGAAAATAGAGTCTCCTTCATGAAGAACATCTATATGATTTCCTACCTGAACCTTAAGTGAACCTTTCACACTAACATCAAATTCCTGACCGTTATGTGAGCTCAACTGAATGGGTGCATTCTGCTCCTCTGCAAGATAGGGAAACTTAACCAGGAAAGGCTCTGCAAGCTTTTCTCTGAATTTAGGTGCAAGGTTGTTGTATTCAACACCGTGCTTTTTTAAAATTTTAAGTCCCTCGCCCTTTCGTGTGATTGCAAAAGAGGTAAGAGTGGTGCTGGTACCCTCAAGTAAATCTACAACCTCAACATTGCACGCTTTTGCACACTTATAAATAAATGTGAAACTAAAATCCGTTTCACCTTTTTCGAGGAGCTTATAGTCCTCTGCCGATACACCGGTAAGCTTTGCAAGCTCCTCCTGTGTAAATCCTTTTGCTTCCCGCAGGTCTTTGATTCTTCCTGCAACTTCCTTCAAACTGTAATCCATTGTTTTTGTCTCCTTTCTTTTGACAAATATGATATTTGGTTACTAATCTGAATAAAACAAAAAACTCGTCTCAAAGATAACTTTGAGACGAGTTATAACAACCCGCGGTACCACTCAAATTACGGAATATAAAAATACCCCGTCACTTTCCGAGCTCCAACAAGCCCTTTGCCTTTACGCAGCATTACGGAAGGAGTCTACTAAGCTTAAAGCCTTTCGGTCCTTCGACTCAGAGGTGATAAGTCATTGGAAAGCTCCGCCATTGCCTCGCACCACCCGGCAACTCTCTCAAGGCATCACAATCCGACCGTCCTCGTCATAGTCGTTTTTTGTGATATTCAAATTTGTAATGTATTATACACCTCTTTTTTTGATTTGTCAATAGTTTTTTCAAAAAAAATTTTTTTATCCTCTTTTTGAGTAAACATTTTCAAACCAGGTATCAACAACAGGCACCTCACGGGGAGCAACATAAGAAGAGACCGCCTTACCGTTTTCAATTACCGTTTCAAGTACCATGTTATAGCCTTCGCTTTCAATGGGAGCAGCTGTACCTTCAAGCACCTTTTTAGCGTAACTGTCGGTAATGTTGCCGCCTACCGTCTGTTTTTTTGCAGAAAGTCCCATTGCACTAAGCACCGCCGCTGCTGTCACAAGAAGGTCGTAGGTTTTCATAGCTCCGCGCACATCTCTCATATTGACTGTTTCAAAGAAAGTGGCAATAGTCTCTTCCAGCTCTGCAAGAAGCTTACGGCTTTCCTCCTCACGACGAATATGTGCGGCAACCGCTGACATTTTCTGTTCATATTTCTTGCGAAGCTCCATATGACTTTCGGCTCCGCCAAGGTCAAGCTTTTCAACAAAAGCTGAAATCTGCTTTTCAACAGTATCTTTATTATACTTAGTTTCTTTTTTGTTTTCTGCTATATGTTCAGCAGCTCTCATACTGCCGCACATTGCAGAATTAAGAGCAGTTCCGCCGGGTCGGTATTCGCCAAAGGTACCTGCCGCTTCACCTGCGCAGTACAATCCCTTTACCGCTGTTTCCCAGTTAGCATCAACCGCAATACCCCCGTTACAATGCTGAGCACAGACAGAAATTTCAAGCATTTCGTTCCACAGGTCAATATTATGTGCCGCGTAAATATCAATTGCCTTTCGGTTCATTTTATCAAGACGGGCAATAGGAGTTTCAATAATTGCGTTGGAGTTTCTCAGGTATTCTCCGGCAACGCCATCAACACCTTCTATACCGCCATCCGCAAGGTAGGAGGGCTCGTGCATAAAATCAAGGAAAACCCTTCTGCCCTTCACATTTATTTCGTTATCCACAATAATATCAACAAGGGAAGACCCACAAGCCTTACGGCTGTCGAAGGGCCACTGATAGCCCTTAAGGAAAACATATTCAGTTATAAGCTTCTTATCGGAAATGTAATCCTCTAAAAACTCGTGTTCTGTGCCGTCAGGGTCAACCGATACATAGCGCGGAAGCACCTGCTGATATGTACCTGAAAGGTTCCAGCGAAACTTAAGGGAAGCAATACCGTATTGCCAGCTGTGAGCATTTGTCATTTTTGCGCCTGCCTCCAGTGCCGCACCGTTACCGCCTGTGTGACCGTAAGGATAAACCGTATTGAAATAAACCCCTGCAGGTCCACCTGTACAAAGCACCAGCTCATCGCAGAAAATCACTTTAAGTCCGTAAATATTTTCCTCGTTGCCATCTACCACAATTGCACCGCAAACTGCACCGTTATCCACAAGAATTCTCACAAGAGAGGTTTTATCGGAAATTTCAATTCCTTTTAAATTAACCTGATTTTCAAGTTTTTCCGTCATATATTTTGAGGTAAGCGGACCTGCCGAAGTTGCCCTTTTCTTTGGGTCGTGGTCTGTTTTATAGCCCACATATTCACCGTATTCGGTGGAGGGAAAAGGCACGCCCAGGGTAACCAGCTTGAAAAAGCTTTTCAGGGAATACGCCGCTTCAACAAAGGCATTATCTCCGTGTACACCAACACCGCTTACCAGGGTTTCGCACATTGTGTCAATGGAATCCAGGTCGCTTGCATTGGTGGATATTTTATAATAGGTCTGCTTGTCACTACCTGTGTTACGGGAGGTTCCAAGCTTTATTCCTTCGCTGATTATCATAATGTCTGTTTTGCCAAGATTCGCCAGGGTATCGGCACAGTTAAAGCCCGCCACGCCTGTACCAACAATAATTGTACCGGTTTTCTGTACCGGAATATTCACACCGTTTATAGATATTTTTTCCATATGCATTACCTCTCTTAAAGTCTCTGAATATGGAAACCGCCGTCAACATCAATGGACTGACCTGTTGTGTAGCCGAGCATTCCGTTGGAAAGCACACTTACAGCCTTTGCGATGTCTTCAGGAGTACCCCATCTCTTTATGGGAAGAAGACCACCTTCAATAAGGTTGTCGTACTTCTGCTTAACGGTAGCTGTCATACCTGTTGCTATAATTCCCGGACGGATTTCGTTAACCAGTATGCCTTCATCGGCAAGGCGGTCTGCAAAAAGCTTTGTAATCATGGAGCAACCGGCTTTTGAAATGCAATATTCACCACGACTTGTAGAGCTTGTGTAAGCAGACATTGAAGAAATGTTCACTATGTAACCGCGGATACCGTTTTCCTTTTCCTGAAGAAGCATTTTGTTTGCAACAAGCTGAGTTAAGAAAAGTGTGCCTTTGGTGTTGATATCCATAACGAAATCGTAGCTTTCCTCTGTCATTTCAAGAATGTCGTTTCTCACCTTGGGAGCAACACCGGCAACATTTACAAGAACATCAATTCTGCCATACTTTTCAAGGGCGGTTTCAACAATTTTCACTCTGTCCTCACCTTTGGAAAGGTCTCCCCTAAGGTAGGTGAATTCTCCCTTTTCTGCCCCAAGCTTTTCATTTGCGGCAACCTCGTCTGCAAGGTCAACTGCAAGGACACTGTAGCCGTCCTCCATAAAACGAACTGCGGTAGCAAAACCTATACCGCCTACTGCACCTGTAACTATAGCAACTTTACTCATACATTTTTACTTCCTTTCATATCGAAATTTTCGCTGTCACGGGCAACACAGCCAACATGAAGCATCTCCTTTTTAAGAACTGCACATTTTGAGCAGGTAAGACAGGATTTTTCTCTTGAACACTTATTGTTTTTAAGCACATCATTGGGCAAATCCGGATATGCCAGCATAGGTCTGCCGAGGCCTATAAGCTCGCAAACATTATTTTTCAGTGCACCTGCCGCAACATATGGAATATACTGACGGAGATAGCCCAAAGAGGACAGCACCGAATGGGCACCTTTTCCTCTTACACTCATTGCCACCTCTTTTGTAAGCTCAATTCCACGGGAAATAGCAGTAAGGGGGTCATCACCTATGTAGTTTCCGCTGGAATAAGGGCGGCTTACATCAGGGTTAACATAAGGGTTTCCACACACAAGGTTAAGCATATCAAAGCCGTAATCATCCACAAGAAAATTCGCAATTGCAATGGGCTCGGTGAGGTCAGGCTCCTTTGAACCGTCCTGTTTCATTCCGTAGCCGTAGGGATATTCACAGCCGTCGTAAATGTTCATACGGGTAGTGAAGTAATAATTCTTTGTTGAAGCCATTGCCGATTCAATACAGTTACGGAAAAGCCGTGTACGGTTGATAAAATCGCCACCGTAATGACCGGGTCTTTCAAATGCAGAAAAGCTTTCGCTTATAAGGTAACGGTGGCAGGCTTTTATATCCGCACCGTCAAATCCTGCCTTTTGGGCAAGCCGTGCCGCATTACCCATATCAATTTCCATAGCCTTCAACTCGTCATCGGTAATAATTGCGCTGTCCGGCAACGGATTATCCTTTTCATAGCGAGGATTTTTATACATAACTCTCGGATTGGGAACTCCATCCTTTTTGGTATATCGTCCCGAATGGTTAAGCTGGGCAATAACCAGCGGTTCAAACCCGTTAGCTTCAAAGCCCGTCTTCTTTATGAAGGCTATGAGCTTTTTAAATGCTCCAATGTTTTCGTCCGTCATATAAAGCTGATAGGGATTTGAACGGCAATCAGGTGAAATGGATATTGCCTCCACCCATATTATTGCGCTTCCGCCTTTTGCCATGCGTTCATACTTTGTGTATGTAAGCATAGACGGGGTTCCGTCTTCGGGATTTGCATCGCAGGTTTCCATTGGCTGTGCCACAAAACGGTTTTTAACTGCGAATTTCTTAAAGCCCAGAGTAAGGCCCAGAAGAGAAAAGTCATCATTGGAGGGAATGTTCAGATTTTTCTCGCTTGCTTCTTTGAGAATATCTCCCATTCCGTTATAAATAAAGGGTATGTGTGCCATTTTTATTCCTCCCCGTTTACTATTTTTTCAAAAGCAACTGCATCGGAAACAAACTGCTCCTCACAATCGCCTTTTACGAATTCCATCAAAACAGCGTGTTCACCTTCAAGCTCGTTTAAGTATCTTTTCCATACTGTTACGCCCTCATCAAGAGGAAATTTGTTTGAAGCATCCCAATGGA
The DNA here is from genome assembly GCA_045546415.1 of Clostridia bacterium. GTDB lineage: Bacteria > Bacillota > Clostridia > RUG12999 > RUG12999 > RUG12999. Next base: position 7,790 of record JAZQCS010000086.1, read on the forward strand.
AAATGTGTATGTTGCTGACATACTTTTTAACCTTTTTCAGCCCTTCAGCATTGTATTCCTCAGTTTTAAACTGATTAGGCTGCCAGTAAAGGAAAGCGTTATCCTCCCCTATGTTTTCAATCAGCTCAAGAGCACCCTCGGTTGTACCCGTAAGGGTTCCGTGATGGTATTCAAAAGATACCGTCATGTCGTGTTCCTTTGCAATTTTGCAAAGCTGTTTTGCTTCTGCGGCAAGAGAAAGCCTTTCTTCTGCAGAATAATCTGCTGCTTCCTTAACTCCTGCCCACAAACGAAGGTTCTTTGTTCCAAGCGTTTTGGCTGTTTCCAGATATTTCATAAACTCTTCTGTTGGATTTTCATTTGTTCCGAGGCGATAATAGGTTCCGTAAGATACCGACTCAAGACCTGCTTTTTTCATAAGCAAAGCAACCTCAGTTGCTTTTTCTATGTTGCCACATGGTACATGAACATCACTTCCCCATTCAATACAGGAAAGTCCGTTTTCTTTTGCAAGTTCAATGATTTTTTCAGGTTTAAACTGCCGGAATGTTATTGAAACTAACCCTTTTTTTATCATATATAAATCATCCTTTACTTTTGAGATTCTTCGGTCAAAGTTAAATCCTTTGGATTTTGCTTTGACCTCAAGAATGACAATGTTGTTTCTGTTTTTCACTATATGCAGAAATTTGTCACCCTCCGTGACAAAAGCTTAAATTTTCTAAGTTAAATCCCCCCCCCCCCGGGATTTTACCGACTTCAGTTCGCGAGAATTTGATGTGGTTTTCCGAAGGGAAAATTGCTGACTGAGTTTCGCAACAAAACATCAAATTTCTAATGTCAAAACCGACCCGGTTTCCTTCATCTACCTTAATCAAATAAAATTTCAATGCGGTTTTCCGTAGGAAAATTGCTGCTTGCTGCTTGCAGCAAAGCATTGAAATTTCTAATGTCAAAACCGACCCGGTTTTGACTATGCCATAGTCTCAAGCATTTTCAGGTCAACCTCATAGCGTGTAGGCTTACCTTCAAGCACAAGCATACTTTCATCGTACATATATTCAGCCATACGCCAGGTTTCAAAACCACTTGAGCCTGCTGTGTGTGTGGTGAGATATATATTTTCGAGCTGTGTGATTTCGCTGCCTTCAACAGGTGGCTCAGGCCAGGTTACATCGAGCACGGCTGTACGACCGGGCTCGTCCTTTAAAGCTCGTACAAGGTCTTCTTCCACTACCTGAGCACCTCTTCCGGTATTAATAAAGGTTGCGCTGGGTTTCATAAGCTTAAACAGGTCATAGTTCAGAATACCCTGAGTTTGTTCATTGTTTGCAAGGTGATTGGAAATTGTCTGGCAATTTTCAAAAATATCCTCAAGAGTGGTTTTGCAAACACCAAGTTCCTTTGCTTTTTCATCGGAAAGGAATGGGTCAAAGACCTTTACACGGACATTGAATGGCTTAAGCAATTCTATAACCAGCTTACCAATCATTCCGGCACCGATAATGCCTACATACACATTGTAGTTGCCGGGATATTCCCTGTTAAAATACACCTGTGCTTCCTGATATCCCTTTTGTTTCATCATAATCATATTATTGAAAAAGCCCTTGTTTGCAAGAAGAATCTGTGCAAGGCTTGTTTCTGCAACGGGAACGGCATTTGCTCCCCAGGCGCTGAAAATTCTCACACCACAGTTGAGAAAAGGCCTTGCAAAGCTCTGAACTGTGCCTGCACTATAATAAACACATTTAAGAGAAGGGAAACAGGTTTTTATTTCCTCTTCAGTAAATGCAGGCATTGACCATGTGGAAAAGATATATTCCACATCTGCAAAATCACCGGGATTTTCCAGAACAGCCTGTTTACTATATACCGTGTCTGTCATTTCATAGGTGTTAATCAGCTTTTTAACCGTTTCACTTCCGTAAACCCTTTTATACTGATTAATGCTCTGCATAAGAAAAATTGCTTTTGCCATAACTATCATTTCCCTTCTGATTTTATATCACATTTTTATATTTTGCGCGAAATTCTTTAGGGGTGTAGCCGGTTTCTGCCCTGAACTGCCGCGAAAAATTGCTGGCATCACCAAAACCGCACCTTCCTGCAATTTCCATAATTGAAACATTGCTTGCCGAAAGCATCTGCCTTGCTTTTGCTATACGGCAAAGAAGCATATATTGCTTGGGGCTGTAGCCCGTTACCCGTTTGAACCTATGAGTGAGGTAATATCTGTTAATGTGAAAAACCTCGGCAATTTCTTCAACTGAAATAGCTTCGCTGTATTTTTCCTCAATGTATTTTCGAATGAGGTTAATGTGTTTTTCCGGTTGACTCTGTGCAAAATCCCGAAGCCCTTCAAAGCTTCTGAAAACAAAAGTCAGCAGCTTGTACAGGTTAGCCGTCTGTACCTCGTTGGTAAACTCAGCCTCATGGTCATATTCATTCACTATTTCCCTAATGAGCGCCTCAACCATCTCATTTTTTTCACCGGTTTCCACCATACAGGACTCCACATCCGGTCTTGCCTGAAAAACTGACATAAGAACAGCATTCTGAATGCACTTTTCTGCAACCGAAGAGTTTATAAGCAGTTCATAGCGTTCTGCACTTTCTCCTTCAAACTCAAAAAAATGATTCCGGAAAGGACTCATAAACACAAGAGTGCCCTCACCTGCCGGATAGTTCACCCCGTTTATATTCAGCTTTGTACCGCCAGACTTTATGTAAAGTATCTGGTATGCATTGTGAAAATGCTGTCTTGGTGAGCTTTTATGGGTTTTAAAGCTTGCTCTCATTATGAGTTTTTCTTCCATATACGCCCCTCCTTCAAATCAGACTACTTCTATTATAACACTATTTTCAAAAAAAGTATAGTGTTTTTTTGCCTTTTTGCATTAACAAAAAAGCACATTTTACATAGTTTATGTAAAAAAATGCAGAAGACATATGTCCTCTGCATATAAATCATTTCTGTATTTTACTGATAAACTCCTTGACTCTTGGGTTTTTAGGATTATTAAACACCTCATCGGGAGTGCCCATTTCGGCAATAACTCCATCCTCCATGAAAATAACCTTATCCGAAACACTTTTTGCAAACTCCATTTCGTGAGTTACCACAATCATGGTGCTATCCTCACTTTTAAGGCTTCTTATAACCTTAAGTACCTCCCCGGTAAGCTCCGGGTCAAGAGCTGAAGTTGGCTCGTCAAAACAAAGAATATCCGGGTTCTGTGCAAGAGCACGGGCAATAGCAACACGCTGCTGCTGTCCCCCGGAAAGCTGACAGGGGTAATAGTCTGCACGGTCAGAAAGACCCACCCGTTCAATAAGTGCAAGAGCATTTTTCCTTATATTTTCCGGTGAATCCATCTTGAGAAGAGTGGGAGCAAGTGTTACATTTTCCAATGCCGTATACTGCGGAAACAGGTTGAAGGATTGAAAAACCATACCAAAGCGAAGTCGAAGCAAACGGATTGCATTTTCTGAAAGCTTTGATGCATTAGTTCCTTCATAAATTGTTTCACCGTTTATGAGAATTTCTCCTTCCTCGGCAAACTCAAGAAAATTGAGACAGCGCAGAAGTGTGGTTTTACCGCTTCCCGAAGAGCCTATAATTGAAAGAACTTCCCCTTTGTTAAGGGAAAAATCTATTCCTTTGAGAATTTGTGTTTTTCCAAAGGATTTTTTTAAATTTTTAACTTCTAACATAATTTCTTCTTCCTATACTAAAAATCAGCTTTTGAAATAATCAAGCTTTTTCTCAACATATCCGAAAACAAGTGTGAGAATTCCGCAAAATGCAAGATAGAACAGCCCGGAATAGAAAAGAGGCCATAAAATATGTTCACTGTTCATCATACGCTTGGCGTTCCATGTGATTTCATAAATCATAATGGTGTTGGCAAGGGAGGTATCCTTAACAAGTGTTAAGAATTCGTTGCTCATAGGTGCGGTTATGCGTTTAATTACCTGAAGCAGAATAATTTTGAAAAAAATCTGCCTTTTTGTAAGACCAAGCACCTCACCTGCTTCGTACTGTCCTTTTGGAATACCTTCAATACCGCCGCGGAAAATTTCCGCAAAGTAGCAGGCGTAGTTAATTACAAAAGCAATTATAACCGCCAGAAACAAATTCATTCCCTTCACACCCAGAAAGCCGGGGCCAAAGCCGAAAATTATGAGCTGCAGCATAAGAGGTGTTCCGCGCACAACCCATATCAGAGTTTTGATGGGATATTTAATTACCTTAAACTTGCTCATTGCACCAAAGGAAATTATAAGTCCCAGAGGAAGTGCCATAAGCAAGGTCAGACAAAATATTTTAAACGTGGTTCCCAGACCCTCCAGAAGGCTCAGGGTAACTTCAACAAACAAATTCATAGTTTCTCCCTTATGTGTAATAATCAGCCAAAAAGACAGACCTATAATCTAAGTCTGCCTTCTGTGGCTGTTATTAAAATTTAAGATTCAATTAAAATGCAAGGTTAAGACCGTACTTTTCAGCAAGTGCAGGAAGAGTACCATCTTCAACAAGCTCAGCAATTGCTCCGTTTACTTTATCCTTAAGCTCGGTATCTGTGAGTCTGAAGCCAATACCGTATTCTTCACTTGTAAGCTCAAGGGAATATGTAAGGTCAGCATAGCTTGTTCCTTCAGCTGTGGAAGCTTTAGCCATTGTGATGTCAATTACGCAAGCATCAGCCTGACCGCCCTTAACTGCAAGAAGAGCATCTGTCTGTGCAGCTACTGCTGTGTAGTTTTCATCAAGACCGTTATCCTTTATTGCAGTTTCACCTGCAGAACCTGCTTCAGCGACAAACTTAAGACCCTTAAGGCTTTCAACATCAGCATAATCTGCAATAACATCCTTTGCCATTACAACAACCTGAGCGTTCTTAACATATGCATCGGAAACAAGACAGTTCTTTTTAACTTCATCGGAAATTGTCATACCGTTCCAGATACAGTCAATCTGGTCAGAATCAAGAGTGGGGAACTTTGTGTCCCAGTTAATTTCAACAAATTCGGGAGTGTAACCAAGCTTTGCACAAACTGCTTCGGCAAATTCGGTATCAAAGCCGGTAAGCTTACCATCTTCCATGTAGTTCATAGGCTCATAAATTGTGTAACCTATAACAAGCTTTTCAGCCTGCTGTTCTTCTGTACCGCAAGCTGCAAAAACGCTGAGCGCAAGAACTGCAACAAGCATAAGAGTTAAAAACTTTTTCATAATTAAATTCCTCCAGTTAAAAAAATAAAAATCCAAGGCTTCTCTGCCTCGCTTTATTATTTTACCACTTTAGCAAGCTAAAGTCAAGGGTTTTTTTACATTTCCTGTTTTTTTGTGAATATGTAACAACATATCACCCCAAAATTAGGTTATTTTGCAATATATTTTATGCTTTTTTCCTGTTTTATGACAAAAACTCCGCGTTGTCCATGCGGAGTTTTGCAATACTGATATACTATCTCATTTCACCGGGAGTTACACCGGTAATTTTCTTAAAAATTTTATAAAACTGTTTTTTATCACAAAAGCCTATTTTCTGTACAATTTCTTCAATGCTTATATCCGGCTGTTTAAGAAGCTCAATTGCCTTTTCAACTCGTTTTTCCTGAATAAAATCCGTCAGGTTTTTTCCAAAAGTTTCCTTGAACATCTTGCTGAAATAGGAAGGGTTGTAAAAACACATCTGGGCAAGGTCCGCAAGATTAATTTTTTCGTAGCAATGCTCTTCAATGTAGCTTATAATTTCAGGAGTTATGCGGTTCATATGCTGAACAACCGGAACAAGCTGTTCGTTGTGCATCTGGCGGAAAACCTTGTTCATAAGCACAAGAACATAGCCTTTTATGACCATTTTATAGTTGAGGCTGCGGCTTCTCCACTCGGACTGAATGTGCCTTATAATATCTTCAATTTCAACAAGCTCTTTGCCGGAAAAGGTTATAACCGGAGAAAGCTGTTCCAGGTCAGCAAAGCTGTCAAACATTGAAAGTGCCAGCATTTCCTTTGCATTACGGGACTCAATAAGCTCCCTGTCAATAAACTCAGGCTTTATACATATGTTGAGAATCTGCATGGTTCCCTTATCAAAAGCATGAATCTGTTCAAAGTTTATGAAAAGAATGTCACCTCGTTTTACCTTGTAGGCAGAACCGTTGACATAATGCACGCCAGTACCCTCAAGAACATAGACCATCTCTATAAATTTATGGGTATGGTTAGTGCGGTCATATTCACATCTATCAATGCTTACGCTTATTTCCTCAAGCTGGTCGAAAATTGGTACTGTACCGAACATATTTTCACCTCTCAATCATTCGGGAACTCATTTGCCCTGTATTCTCCCGGTGTTACCCCCGTTACCTTTTTGAAAATTTTATATAATTGTTTTTTGTCGCAAAATCCGGTTTGCTTTACTATATCTTCAATGCTCATTTCGGTATTTTTCAAAAACTCCGCTGCTTTCTCAACCCTTTTTTCCTGAACAAAATCTGTAAGGCTTTTACCGAAGGTTTCGCGGAACACCTTACTGAAATAAGAAGGATTGTAAAAACACATCTGGGCAAGCTCAGTAAGGTTGATTTTTTCCGAATAGTGCCCTTCTATATAATCAATTATCTCGGGAGTGAGCCGGTTTACATGCTGTACAATGGGTACAAGCTGTACCTTTCTCATTTCCCGGAATATTTTATTGAGAAGCACCAGAACATAGCCTTTTATTGATGCTTTGTAGTTTATATCGTTTTCTTTCCATTCGTTGCGGATTTGCCTGATAATATATTCAACTTCAACCAGGTCCTTTCCCGTAAAGGAAACAACCGGTGAAAGCTGTTCTAAATCCGTAAAGCTTTCAAACAGGGAAAGTGCCAGCATTTCTTCTGCATTGCGGGATTCCACGAGCTCACGGTCAATAAAATCGGGGCGTATCAGTATATCAAGCGTCCTCATCGGCTTTTCTTCAGGATTCAGATATCTGTTTCTTGCTACCATATGAAGCTGACCGTAGTTAATAAACAGTATATCCCCTCGTTTTACTTTATAGGGAATGCCGTTTACAACCTGTATACCGGTACCCTCAAGCACATAAACAACTTCTATGTAATTGTGGGTGTGTGTACCGCTGTCAAGGTCGCAATCGTCATAATGCAGTCCAATTTCCCCGTTTACCTCAATAACAGGCACACTGTTGCTCTTATCAACTGTAAATACATACATTTTTCTATCACCATTTTACCTTTATTCCGATGCCTCTATACCCTTTATTCCGTTATCGACATCGTCAATATTTATTTTTGATTCATGGGGTATTGGTTTCCATGTAACCTTCATAAACAGTGCAATGTAGGTAGACCACGCACCTATAATATCAAACACCGGCCATGTAAATGCAAACCATATTTTTTTGTACCACTTGATTTTTTTGATTCTTTTTCTTTCTGTAATAAAAACATAGATGGCTTTTACAAACATGGGGAACCAGTAGCCGGATATTCTCCAGCCGATACGCCAAAGCGCAACCTGAATTATACAGGCAATAATCCCTGCTCCGGGGAAATCCGGCACAGGAATGTCAATACCTAAAAAGCTGAGCTGATTTTTCACCGCAAAATAAGTGCACACATAAAAAACTCCACGGATAATGCGTCGTGCAAGTGAAAACAGCACTCTGGGTGTTATAAGCATAAACATATCATAGGACATGAACTTGTTGCGCAGACCCTTTGCTCTGAATATGTTGGAAAACAGACCCCAGCCCGATTCAATGAAGGCGAGGATGTGTCCCTTTGCCCAACGCACACGCTGACGGAGTGCCACTCTTATGCTTACGGGCTGTTCATCGTAAAATTCTGCCGCATCGTTATAGGAAATATGGTAGCCTTGCACAACTGCATCTGCCGTGAAGGCTCTGTCCTCTGTAAGGGAGGTGTATTTCCAGCCATCCTTTACAAGCTCACTCGCAAACAGGAAGCCCGTACCCTGAATGTTTGTTGCAAGGCGGAAAACCGAGCGGGCTCTGTGGGAGAACCGGATAGACCGAAGCCAATGAAGCCCGTAGCTTGCAGAAATCCAGTTATCATCAAAGTTTTTGGTATTTCTGTAAGAGGTAATAATTTTTTCACCGCTGTCAAAGGCCTCGTTCATACGGGTAATAAAGTCCTTTTTCAGCAAGTTGTCCGCGTCAAAAATGAAATAACCCTCAAAGGACTGTCTGCCGTAATCCTTTTCTATATTTTCAAGTAAAAACTGCAGAGCAAAGCCCTTTGTTCTATGCTCATCATCAAACCTTTCGTAGCATATTGCACCGTTTTCACGGGCAATTGCCGCTGTGTTATCGGTACAGTTATCCGCAACAACAAATACAGTTACAAGGTCCGAAGGATAATCCTGCTTACGGATACTGTCCAGCAGGTTCCCTATAACCGTTTCCTCGTTACGCGCCGCAACAAGAATTGCGTATTTGTGGTTATTTTCTGCCTTGGGGAACTTCCTTGTAGCAAAGAAGCCCACAATCATATAAACTGTGTGATATGCCAGAAGAATTGTAACAAGGTTACCCCAATTACGATAGATGAGGTCCACCACTTTATATGTAAACTCGTAGGCATTTATTTTCATCGGGTCAATAAGTTCAAAGCCGGTAGACAAGCTCATAATATAATCCGGAACCAGGTACACCGCCTTATGAACTGCACCATATACCTTTTCAGCAAGGGAAACATCCGCTCCCCAGAGAATAGCAAGATTCACCGCAGGTTTTATAAGCCCGGTAATAAAATCGGGAAGATAATAAATTGCATAGTTTATAGCTTTAAAAATAAGGTCACCCAAAAAGTTTAAAACCGTTAAGAAAAGCTCCAAAATGTCCTTCTCCTCTCAAACCTTTTCATAGATTTTGTCCCATTTATTTTACCATAATTGCTTTTTTATGTCAAGCTTTTTAGTTTATTGCAATCAGAAACAGAATATCCTCCGCTATCATAACAAGCGCTGCTATTCCAATCCATCCGCTTTGCAACGCTGTAAAATTTAATTTTTCCCGCTGTTTTCTTTTTGCCGAAAGTTTTTCTGCCGCCAGCAGAAGGAGCCCCAGCAGGGCAAAAAAGCCCACCACCACAGCAAGGGGAATATACAAAAACATAATGTCGGAACTGACTGCCGCCATAAAGGCATACAGAAGCACCGATATGAGAATATTTGTTTCTATTGCAGTCATCAGCGAATTTGATTTAAGAGAGACAAAACCAATTATCATACCCATAGCAAAAGCATAAATCCATGTTATGTACACACCGTGAAAAAGTGCGAAAAGTATTGCAGAAACAAGTACAGCGGTTTTTCCGCCCTTTTCTCCGAGACTTTTCATAACCGCTCCGCGGAAAACAAGCTCCTGAATCACAGGTGCCAGAATGCACATATAAAGTGCATAAACCACTCCGTCAAAGCCCTTCACCGGCACCGAAACCTTTATTTCCGGAAAAATATCAATTCCTGTAAGGTCGGTAAGCTTAACTATAATTCCAAGACAAAGTGTAATTGCAAAAAACACAAAAAAGCATTTTGCAACACCGCCCATAACCTTTCCACGGGCATTTTTTTCTTTGCCGAAGCTTTCCTTCAAAAGTCTTTTGAACTCTGCTTTGAAAACACAGCAAAACACAACCGCAAAGCTTACCACAGGGCACAACGCTGCTACTGTTCCGTCCGGCAGAAAAAAGCCGGCAACAAATTTAAGCACAAGAGTTACAAGCATAAAGGTCACAACCATTTTGCCGCACTCCGGAATTTTTCTCTTTTTCCTTATTTTTTCTCCGGAGATATTCTCCCCCGTCTGTATATATTCTTCCATATCAACTCTCCTGTTTTATTTCGGCAATAAGTGCCATCCTTCCGGTGTCTGCACCACAGCCTCTGTGTGAAAAATACTTTTCCGTAAGACAGTGTGTACATTCATCCGATACTGTAATGTTTTCCTCAAGGAGTCCCGCTTCAAGCAATACCGCACGGTTAACTCCTTTTAAATCCACATAATATTTATCTGAGACTTTGCCTTTTTTTACAAAATTCTCAAATCCTGCCGCAACAAATTCCTCTGCCACCTCAGAGCCTACCTCAAAGCAATCCTCTCCAATGCAAGGTCCGATTACTCCATGAACATTTTCAGGTCTGCTGCCGAACTGTTCCGCCAGAGTCCTGACTCCTTTACCGGCAAAAGCTTTTACCGTGCCGCGCCATCCGCAATGAACAACTGCCAGTGCCTTTTTTTCGCTGTCAAACAAAAGCACAGGAGTGCAATCGGCATAAAAAACGCCAAGGGATACTGAAGCCTCCCCCGTTACAAAGCCGTCGCACCGGGGTCTTCTTTCCTCATCAAAAACCGTTCCCTTTTCTCCGCCCGATACAACCATTATAATATCCGAATGAATCTGTTTCGCAACAAAAACCTTTTCCGGGTCAATACCAAGACATCCGCAAAAAAACTCGTAATTCCTGCGAAGATTTTCAGGAGTGTCCGGCCGGTTAACACCCAGATTCAACGAAGAAAGGCTTCCGCCACTTACACCGCCGATTCTGGTGGAAAACCCATATCGGAGGTTTCTGTTCAGCACCTGGTCGTCTGTGCTTCCAACCAACATTCCGTTAACTTCTTCAAAGACAAATCTGCCCATTTTCAGCACCTCGGTTTCCTTTACTAATACATTTTACCATATTTTATGCTAAAAAGTCAATGTTTTAATCCGAAAACATAACAAAATTGTACATAATTTGCAAAAAAATCCCTTTTGTTTAAAAACTCTTGACAAATCGGAAAATATGTGGTATAATGCAAGGGAGTTTAATATTTAAAAACGTTGACGGAGAGGGCGACGGGATTAAAATCTTGGAGAGAAGTGACGGTTGGTGCGAGTCACAAAGGTTTAAACCGTATGTTTGTAGCTCCTGAGTTGGAAGGAAGAAAGCGTTTCCGCAAGTAGAACCTTCCCGTGCAGGCTACGTTAGTGCATAGGGCTTGTCAGAGCCTGAAGGAGGCGTCTTGTGGCGCAATTTGAGTGGTACCGCGGGTAATTTCAGCTCGTCTCAAAGGTTTAACTAATTCTTTGGGGCGGCTTTTTTTACGCCTCACAAAAGGAGGAAATTTTATGGAAAATTTCAGCGACATCAGTTTAAAAATCAAAGAAATGGCAGGAAGAATTAAAGAGCTTCGTGAAATTGAAGGCTATTCTCCTGCAGAAATGGCAACAAAAACAGGCATTACCGAAGCGGAATACATTGCCTGCGAAAACGGTGAAAGTGACCTTAACTTTGCTTTCATTTACCGTTGTGCATCTGCTCTCAGAGTTAATGTAACCGACATTATCGAAGGTTACTCGCCCAACCTTAAATCCTACACAGTAACCCGTGCAGGCGCAGGTCAGCAGATTGCAAAGGCTCACGGCATGGTTTATCAGAACCTTGCTTATGCCTTTAAAAACCGTATTGCAGAGCCTCTTTTCGTGCGCAGTACATACAGCGAGGAAGCGCAAAACCGCGACATTGAGCTTACCACACACGCCGGGCAGGAATGTGACATTGTAATTGAAGGTAACCTTATGGTTCAGGTTGGCGAGCACAAAGAGGTACTGGGTCCCGGTGACAGCATTTACTACAATTCCGATACTCCCCACGGTATGATAGCCGTAAACGGCAAGGATTGTACCTTCTATGCCATTGTTCTCCGCAGCGGAACAACCACCGAGGAAGCTCCTTCCGACAATGTTGCGGAAAACATCATTGGTACCGTTCACAGAGATACCAAGGACAGAATTTACCATAAATTCATTGATGTTGTTGAGGATGCACAGGGTACACCTACATCCATAACATTCAAAAATACAGAAAAATTCAACTTTGCATTTGACCTTGTTGATGAGCTTGCAAAACGCGAACCGCAGAAGCTTGCAATGCTGCACATTTCCAAAGACAAAACCGAGCGTCGGTTTACTTATGCAGATATGAAAAAGGAATCCAGCCGTGCCGCAAACTATTTTGCATCTCTTGGCATCAAAAAGGGTGACAGAGTTATGCTTGTTCTTAAGCGCCACTACCAGTTCTGGATTGCAATGCTTGGTCTCAACAAGCTTGGTGCCGTGGCAATTCCTGCAGTTAACCAGCTCCAGGAACACGACTTTGAATACCGCTTCAATTCAGCGGAAATCGGAACCGTTGTTTGTACTGCAGATGGCGACACAGCGGCACAGATTGACATTGCAAGTGCAAAATGCCCCTGCCTTGTTAACAAAATTATTGCAAACGGTACCCGTGAAGGCTGGAGAAGCTTCGACGAAGAGTATATGCGCTTCAGTACACATTTCAACCGCACGGAAAACTCTCCCGGCGGTGACGATATCCTCCTCATGTATTTTACCTCCGGTACCTCCGGTTACCCCAAAATTGCAGTTCATAGCCATAAATATCCTCTGGGTCATTTCCACACAGCCAAATATTGGCACAATGTTGACCCCGACGGTTTACATTTCACCATTTCGGATACCGGCTGGGCAAAAGCCATGTGGGGCAAACTTTACGGTCAATGGCTGTGCGAGGGTGCAACCTTTGTTTACGATTTCGACCGTTTTGATGCAGCTGATATTCTGCCTATGTTTGCGAAATATCACATCACAACCTTCTGCGCGCCCCCCACAATGCTGCGTATGATGGTAAAACAGGACATTTCAAAATACGACCTTTCCTCCGTCCGCCATATGACAACTGCCGGTGAAGCCCTTAACCCCGAGGTTTACAAACAGTTTGAAAAAGCAACCGGCTTACAGATTCTTGAAGGCTTCGGTCAGACCGAAAGCACTATGATTATCGGTAACCTTATCGGCACACGCCACAAAATCGGTTCTATGGGTAAACCTGCTCCCATTTATGATGTTGTCCTTCTGGACAGCGAGGGCAATCCGGTTAAAACCTCCGAGGAAGGCGAAATCTGTATTAATGTAAAAGACGGTGCACCCTGCGGTTTGTTCAAAGGTTATTACCGTGACGAAGAAAAAACAAACGAAGTATGGCACGACGGTTTCTATCACACAGGTGACGTGGCATGGCGTGACGAGGACGGCTTCTACTGGTATGTAGGCAGAAGCGACGATGTTATCAAATCCTCCGGCTACCGTATTGGTCCCTTTGAAATTGAAAGCGTTATTATGGAGCTTCCCTATGTTCTTGAATGCGGTGTTTCTCCTGTTCCCGACGAGGTAAGAGGTCAGGTTGTCAAGGCAAGTATCGTGCTTACCGAAGGTACCGTTCCTTCCGAAGAGCTTAAGAAGGAAATCCAGACCTATGTTAAGGACCACACCGCTCCTTACAAATACCCCAGAATTGTGGAATTCAAAAAAGAACTCCCCAAAACCACAAGCGGAAAAATTATTCGTTCAAAGCTTTAATAATCGGTAACCATCCCCCGGCTGAACCGGGGGATGGTTTCTTTTTACAGCATACTGTTACACCCCATTTTGCTCCCCCACAAACCGGGCGGATAATATCCGTCCCTGCCTTTGAGGTGTTGTTACGGGTGCCCTCCTCAGCGGTATGTACAAATTCACTAAAACCCGTCCGCACCTACTCCCAAAATTTGGCATTGACAAATACACAAAAAAGTGATATAATGTTTTTGATTACGCGAATAATTTATATAAATATAAGAAAGGAAGAATGTACACAATGAAAAAACTCGCATCCATTTTAATCGCACTAACGCTTATTCTCAGTATGTTCACCGGCTTTTCTGTTTTCGCAGCAAAGGAAGGTTATGTCACCTTCTTTGATGCCGACGGCAACATGATAAGCGAAATTACAACTGAAAGGACAATCTCTGCTGAGATAGGGTTCTACCCTCAGGGTAACACTACTGCAAATGTAATTGTTGCCCATTATAACCACGGCGGAGCTATGACAGGCTTTTATGTGGCTGATACAATTTCTGCCACAGCATCGGACGAGCCTGTAACCGCAAATATTGAGGAAATTGATGTTTCCGATGCAACCGATGGTGCAGTTAAGGTTTTTGTATGGAACAGCTTTGATTCCATCTCCCCGGTTTCAAATTGCTCCGGAGAAATTACAAGACCTGAGTTCAAGCTTGAGCTTGAAGACGGTGTTGTTCTTAAAAACACCGAGCTTTATGTTCCCGGTGCATATGCACAGATTCCTTACGGAGTAGTGCTTAGCGAAGGTGCCGAAACACTTTCTCTTTCCGTTACATCTGTTAACGATTCCCAGAGCGGCATTGTAGCAGGCGAAACAGACAAGCTTACCTCTCTTGATGTACATATGGAAGGTGTTTCAAAGGATAACAAAACACCTATTATAATTACACTTTACGATGTAGCTGCAAAGGGTCTTAACCTGGGTAACCTTGCACTTTACCATGTTGAAAACGGTGAAACCGTTCAGATGACACAGGTTTCTTCTCTTGAAGAGGTTACCGCACACAACAGCTTCTATTATGATGCTCTTGAAGGTACACTTACCCTTGCACTTGCAACCTTCTCTGAAATTGCGGTTGTTGAGGATACCGAAAAAGCCTGGAAAGGTGAATTCGACTATTCCTGGTACCTTAATCGTACAGGCGATACATACAAAATCGCCAATGCCGACCAGTTTGCAGCCTTTGGTGCAATTGTAGGCGGTATGGAATTACCACAGGGCATATTACAAGATACTTTTGAAGGCAAAACCGTAACCCTTGTTTCGGATATCAACATTGGTGATAAAGAAACTGAAAACAATCCCGATATTATTTTCTATCCTATCGGTTATTACAACTCCACCGGAAAATACGAAAGAACCAACGATACAACAGTAACAAGTAATGTTTCTTCTTTTAAAGGTACATTCGACGGTAACGGTCACACAATTTCCAACTTCTATCAGAACACCTGGGAAATGTTTGGTGACTATAACGACGGTTACTCAGCCGGCTCTAACTACTATAAGGATGCCATGGGTCTGTTCGGTTATGTAAATGGCGGTACCGTTAAGAACTTAATTGTTGAGAACTTCTCCTCCGACGGTGAGTTCACTCCTACTGGTGTTGTTGCAGCCTATGCTGTAAACTCCACCTTTGAAAATATTGCCCTTGTTAATTGTACCCCCCGTGTTTATAATACAGGTAACGGCGGTATTGTAGGTATCGGCGGTAACTCTGATGACCCCGATTCATACAAGCTTACATTCAACAATATTACAATAGATAACACAAACAAGATTACTGCTCTTTGGGGTAGCTACGACGTTGCCTGCGGCGGTCTTGTGGGTATGTTCCGCGGTGCAGGTCATGTGTATATGACCAACTGCCATGTTGGCGCGCTGCTTGATGTATTCAACGATGTGTGCGGTAACTATCAGTATTACCGCTACAGATATGCAGGTATGCTTATCGGAACAAACAAAAACATGATAACTGAAAACGGAAAAACAGTTCCCGAAACAGATAAAATCCATGCTGAAAAATGTACAGTTCACTTCGGTGACTGGAACAACTACTGGTACTGTGAGCTTGTTGCAAACTCTCTTGCATCATATACTCACGACCACCAGTTCAGCAGACTTACACGTATCGACAGCATTGATGTTGAAAATATGACAGTTACTGTTAATGGTGTGAAATCCGCTATTCCTTCAACCGGCAGACAGAACTATGTTGTAATTGATACATCTGAAGTTGATGAAAACGGCAAGGTTATTTATTCATCCGAAAATGCAACATGTTACCACTTTGTTGACGGTAAGGTATGGAAGCATGAAGATGCCGGCTATGAGGACTTTGACCTTGATGGTGACGGCAATCTTGATGACTATAAAGAGGACAGACATCATTATTACCTTCCATTCAATCAGGTAATGACCGGCTACGGTTGGGGTGTTGAGCATATACCTGTTGATAAGAATAACTGTGATCTTAAAGGCGTAGAAATTCTTGACAGAGACGTTGCAGATTCTGTTGTTAAATTTGAAGAAGCAGCTACCGCAGCAGACAGCTATACTACCGGCGCTACTGTAACTGTCGGCGAACTGTTCAATGAAGTAGAAAATTCCGGCGTGAAAATTGATGTGGATAATGTTCAGGTAACTGTATCTCCTGTTGGTACAGACAGCACCGCTTCTGCAACATATGTAGCAAACACCGACGACTGGACTCATGGTACTCTTACATTTGATGGTACAGGTGCTGCAACCATTACAATTACAGACTATTATTACTGTACTCCTACAACAATTACGGTAAATATCACAGAGCGTCAGCCTGAAGAAAAGTTTGACCTTGTATTTGAAAACACAGATTCGTATCTTTACAGAGTAGGTAATGACAATACAACTCCCGTAAAACTCAGTAGCCTGTTTAAAGCTAAAGATGGAGTAGAAATCAGTACAGTTGAGGTTACTGTTGAGCCTGTAGATGGCACAGTCGCAAGTGGTACATACACCCCCAATGCTACTTGGACAAACGGAACAATTGATTTCAACGGTACAGGTGTTGTTAAAGTTTCCATTACAGATAATAATTACTGCATACCTACAGAACTTTACCTTGAAGTTGTTGATGCTGTGAATGCGACAGGTACAACAAGTGCAACCGCAAACAATGTGGTATTGCTTAATGACTGTGGTCTAAGCTCATTGACTATTTCAGGTAGATACACATTCTATGGTAACGGATTTACAGCTACATATACCGGCAACGGTCAGTATCTTAACAACGGTCTGAAACAGGGTATTATTACCGTATCTGAAAACGGTACTCTTGATAATTTAAGAATAAAGGCATCCATTTATCCTTCTGCTTATTTATACTATGGTTCAACCTTGTTAGGTGATTATGTTCAGGGTGGTCCTTCCAGCGTGGAAGGTGATAAAACCAGATATCACTATCAGCTTTCTGCAATAGCAGCAAGCGGAAATGCTACAATCTCCAACTGTTATGTTTACGGTGGAAGAAACAATGTTTTTGTCAACACCGGTGATGTAACAATTAAAGATTCTATTCTTGAATGCGGTACTGTTGCAAATGTTCAGATACAGAGCAACGCTTCTCATACTATTACCTTTGAAAATGTTACAACAATCCAGTATCAGGTTAATCCTACAATAGGAGATACTTCAAAGGTTATGCTTGGTGCCGGCGTTCTTGTAGGTCCTGAAACAACGGAAAACCCAACAATTGTTTTAAATGGTGATTTCAAGCAGTACAACTGGGTAAATGCTGACGATGCTGGTGCTGTAAGTGATACAAAAATCACCAAGGCTATTATTCAGGGTGCGTTAGATGCAACAGCATATAATCACACAATCAACAGTAAAACTGCATCAAACCTTGGCATTATTTATATGAATGAATACCCTGCATACGTTACCAACAACACCATTCTCCCCTATACTCTCGATACAATAAAAATGACTATGAGCGGAAACAGCGTAAAAGGTCAGGCATATTCCCTTCAGAATGCAACAGCTGACCAGATATACAGTGTTTATGCTAACGCAGACAAATCAACCGAAAACGGCGTTTACGAGCCTCAGTTCAGGTACAGCACTGATTTGGGTGGACAGTATATAGAAAAAGATTCCGGTGATGAGCATTGCTACCGTGAAGGCGATACAATTCATGTAATGTTCCCCAGCGGTGATACAAAGGAATTAGACCTTGCGGCGTTTGTGGATATCACCAAATACACCGGTCAGAATTTAAATCTTGCTATCGCTTGTAAAGATGAAAGCGGAAATTCTGTTGCTGTAACAGACGGAAAAATTTCACTTTCAGATGCAGGAGAATACACAGTTACATATACAGTAACAGATGCTTTGTTCTATGATAAGGACGGAAAAACATTTACTGATTCAAAAGAATATTCATGGGATGTTACTGTTCGTGTTTCTCTTAAAGATACTGCTATTCCTGATGCATATTTTGAATTTGATGCAACAAAGCAGAAAATGGGATACTATAAGCCCACTTTGGGTGATGTAAAACAATATCTTCCTTTCCTTGCAGGTCTGAAGATTTATGACTACAATGGTCAAACTGCATATTTGCGTTTTGATGGGGACGCCGATTACAACAAGGTTGCGTCTGTTACCATTACCAACTATAGCAGCAACGAAGCTTATGTTGAGGTCATACTCACCGATGGCGGAGTGATTAACACAAAATTCCTGGCAAGGGCAGACAGTGGTGGCGGTTCTACCTATACCGGTAAAATCAAAACCAGCAATAATACCATTTACTTTGTATCGGATAGTGGAACCAGCAACAAAGATTCCACTACAACTGCTGCATACTGGTATGTTGATTACTACAAATTTACCGGTAACAACGGTGTTGCAATTCAGTCTCCTCAGCAGACTTTCAACTCTACAGGTTCTAGCGCGTCTACTCCCTCAGGTTCCTTCAACACAACAATCACATACACAGTGACTTATGAAGCAAACGAGGGTAACTGTGGTCAGACAACAGGTTATGCAACATCTAAAAGTGCTGCAGTTACACTTCCCACTCCCACTCGTAGCGGATATTTATTTGCAGGTTGGTTTACAGCAGCTTCCGGCGGCACTAAAATTGGCGATGCTGGTGCAAGCTATACTCCCTCAAGCAACATTACGCTTTATGCTCAATGGGGTAAACCCTGTACAGTAACCTACAATGCAAACGGTGGTACTTGCGAGATAGCCAGTGAAAAATATACTGGTACTGCACTTACACTTCCAACACCCACTCGTGATGGCTACTGGTTCATCGGCTGGTATGATGCCGCTGAAGGCGGAAACAAAATCGGCGAGGCAGGTAAAAGCTATAATCCCACCGGTGAAATCACCCTTTATGCACATTGGCAGGAAGCTATAGAATACACCGTTGCCTATGATGCAAACGGTGGTACTTGCGGTACAGCCTCTGCAACATATCAGGGCACTGCACTTACTCTTCCTACACCTACACAAACAGGTTACAAATTCCTTGGTTGGTATACAGCAGCAACCGGAGGAACAAGAATAGGTGATGCAGGCGCAGACTATATACCCAGCGCTAATATTACTCTTTATGCGCAGTGGGAAATTAACAGCTACACAATTACGGTCACAACATCAAATGCAACTGTTAAAGTAAACGGAACAACAGTTAGCAGCAACAGTACAGTAAGCATTCTGTACGGAGCACAGGTAACAGTTGAAGTAACTTATTCACAAACCGACAGTCAAAGCACAACAATCAAAGGAACAGACGGTACTACTTACACCTCTCCGTTCAATATGCCTGCGCAGAATGTAACAATAAACGCAACAAGTTCAGAACCGTCTAGTGGAAACTGTGTAATTCCCGGCACTCTCATCACCCTTGCTGACGGTTCACAGAAGGCAGTTGAAGATTTAACTGCTGACGATATGCTTCTTGTATGGAACCTTGAAACCGGTGCTTATGATGTTGCTCCCATAGTATTTGTGGATTCAGAATCCGAAAACGAATATGAAGTTATTAACCTTTATTTCGATAACGGTACAGATGTTGGTGTAATTTACGAGCATGGTTTCTTTGACCTTGACCTTGGCAAATATGTATACATTGATGCTGAAAATGCAAAGGATTACATTGGTCATACCTTTGTTACTCAGGATGACATTTCAGGCAACACATGGAGTACTGCAAAGCTTGAAAATGTTGTTATTGAAAACAAGGTTACAAGAGCTTATTCACCTGTAACCTTTGAACATCTTTGCTATTATACCAACGGTGTTCTTTCAATGCCCGGCGGTATTGAGGGCTTGTTCAACATATTTGATGTTGACACAACCGTAATGGCATACGATAAAGTTAAAATGGAAAAAGATATTGAAACCTACGGATTGTTCACATTCGAAGATTTCGAAGGTGTTGTTTCCGAAATAGGATATCAGGCATTTAACGGTGATATTCTTAAGGTTGCAATAGGCAAGGGTATACTTACCTGGGAAGATATTGAATATCTTGCAGCACGCTATATGCCCCTTGTTCCTGAAAAATAAAGCAAACAAAATAATGCACCCCGCACGAAAATCGTGCGGGGTGTTTTTCATTATTCAGCCGGGGCAATACAACCGGGCAACACTCTCCCCCGTCATTCTGAACCCGCAGGGTGAAGAATCTCTCAGTCTCCCCGATTTGCCTCCCTTGCAAAGCCCTCCTTGCCTAAAGGAGGGGGGACCGTCGCAGACGGTGGGAGGATTCC
>JAZQCS010000087.1:0-5025 GCA_045546415.1 Clostridia bacterium
TGTTGAATTTCTGCGTTAAAAAATGTCCATATCCGACAGGATTATGTCCATTTTTTTGCCTTGAACTTCATAAAAAAATTCGATTTCAGGATGCAAAGCAGTTTTGAATATCAGATTTTTATATTTAGACAAAGAACAAAAAGCCCGTAATACTGACGTATTTCGGGCTTTTTTTGATGTAGTATAAATTAAAAATATGGCTTCAAAACCAAAACTGCCTTACCTGGCTGTGGCGTTCACTCATCCCACTTTTCAGGCATATTAACTTATTCGTCGTTATCCTTGTCAGTAGCTTTTGCAAATATGTCCATAACCTCCTGTGTAGGAGCTTTATCAATAAGAGATGCCACAACACAAACAACAAAAGCCGCAATGAAGCCCGGAAGGATTTCGTAAATACCTGTTCCGCTAAGCTTCCAAAGCCATACAATATCAACAACGGCACCGGCTAATATGGAAGCAACTGCGCCCTTGTATGTAACTCTCTTCCAGAAAAGAGAAAGAATAACAACAGGACCGAAAGCCGCACCAAACAAGCCCCAGGCATTGGACACAAGCCCCATAATTGCTGCTGCCGCATCGCCTTTACTGTTTGCAATGAAGAAAGCAACAACAGAAACAATTACAACAACAAGTCTGCCAATCCACAAAACTTCTTTTTCCGAAGCGTTTTTTCTGATAAGAGGCTTGTAAATGTCACTTGTAAATGAAGACGAGGCAACAAGAAGCTGGGAATCTGCTGTTGACATAGATGCTGCAATAATTGCCGCAAGAAGAATACCGGCAATAATTCCGGGGAACAGCTTTCTTGAAAGCTCAACGAAAATCATTTCCTGGTCACCGACAGTACCGAGAAGGTATTCAGCAAAGGACACACCGTTAAGCATATACATTCTGCCGAAATATGCAAGAGCAATTGTAGCACCAAGGGCCAGCACAATCCATACAGAAGCTACTATTGTAGATTTTTTAATCATACTGGGCTTTTCAATAGCCATAAACCTTACTATAATATGAGGCATACCAAAGTAGCCGAGACCCCAGGCAAGACCTGAAACTATATCTTTCCAGCTTGCACTGAACAAATCTGTAACGAACGCATATTCTTTTGTGTCCACAACTACAGTTTCGGAAAGAAGTGATGCATCAGTATTTCCGTTTGCAACCATCATTATCGGCACAGCAAGAAGAGCTACAAGCATAAGCATACCCTGGAAAAAGTCTGTCCAGCAAACAGCTTTATATCCGCCCAGGAAGGTGTACACAAGAATGATTGCCGCAAAAATAATCATAGCAGTTGTAGGATTAAGTGCAGGGAAAAGCTGCACAAATACCTTTGAGCCTGCTGAGAAAGCGGACGCAACATAAAGGGTAAAGCTTACCAGGAACACAACTGCACAAATAATTTTAAGTGCAGGACTCTGTGCCGCAAATCTGTTGGTAAGATACTGAGGTAATGTAATTGCATCACCTGATGCTTTTGAAAATTTACGAAGTCTCTTTGCAACAATAATCCAGTTGAGAATTGTACCGATGGCAAGACCGATACCAATCCACGCCTGACCAAGACCGAAAGCAAGAATACTACCGGGTAATCCCATCAGAAGCCAGGCACTCATATCCGATGCCTGTGCACTCATGGCAGTTACCCAGGGACCCATCTTTCTGCCACCTAAAAAATAATCCTTTTCATTGTTTCCGCCCTTTTCTTTTACAAAGAAAAATACGCCTATACCAAGCATAGCAACAAAGTAAAGGACAAATGCAATAATTTCTCCCATTTTTCAACTTCCTTTCTTTTTTAAAACAAATTCTTTTTTATTATACCACATATTTTTTTAGACTGCAATGCAGAACGGAGTACAGAACATTTCCCGTACTCCGTCGATTTTTATTGAATATCACAAGCTTTTCAGCTGTACTATTTGTAAACACTCCGCAAAACTTTTTTTAAACTTCAGGCAAACTATGCCTTGTATCCGCCCAAAAACATGGGCATTTTGCTCTCAGCATAGCTTTTCAGGGAGTATTCACCGTTACAGATACACCAATCATACAAAAGTGCCCGTTCGCATAAAGCATAGGTTTTTACTATTTCGTTAGCTGTAACCTGGCGGGTCAGCTCACCTGCATTCTGACCTTCAGCAACAATGCTTTTAAGCAGCTTATAATAAACACGGTTATGGTCAAGCAGATGCTTTTCACCTTTTGTAATGAGCTGAGAAGAATAAAGACGGCCCAGCAAATCAAGAGAAACATTGTTTTCAATATAATCAAACAGTTCTCTGTTAAGAAACATAAGCTTTTCAAAACTCCCGTCTGTCTTTTCAAGCTCCGGCACAAGTTCACGGTACTTTTCGTCAAAAAGATAGGAAAGTGAACTGAGAAGTGCATCCTTACCTTCAAAATAGTGATAAAACGACCCCCTGGAGGTCTGTGACTCTTCTATTATTTCATCAACTGTGGTATCATCATACCCCTGGAGGTAAAACAATCTCCATGCTGCAGATACAATTTTGCCTTTGGTGTTCCTGTCGTTCTTTTTTGACATAAAAAATCCTCTCCTGTGACGGTTAAAATATCTTCGTATTCATTCTATCACAAAAAGAGGATTTTTTCAACCTTTTTTACTGATTATCCTCATCGGGATTAAAGCTTTCTCCGGTTTCCCTGATAATGCCCATTGCTTTTTTCATAAATTTCGGCACAGGCAACCCCATAGCCACAAGACTTTCAATTATTGAAAGCCCTTCAGTGCCTATCAGGTAACAGTTGATTGCAAGCCCGAAAGCCCCGTTTGTGGCAAGCGAAAGTCCAAGTCTTGCACCTGCCGTTGTTATCAGCAAGTCAATAAGAAAGCCCATAAGTACCAGAAAAAGGTATAAAAGCTTTTTCATGGCGCCAAAAAGTCCTTTTTTCACAGAAAACTCTCCTCTTGTCAGAGCAAGAGCAGTTCCGCTTATGTAATCGCACACCATAAATATTGCCAGCACTACCAAAAGCTCATTAAATGAGCCTTTAATGTACCCGGCAACGCAAGCAAGTGTAGCAATTACAGATTTTGTCACAATAGTAGTTCCTTCCCCCATTTTACACCTCCCATCTGTTATTTTGCGCTGCTGAAGGTTATTTCCTCATTAGCCTTAAGCATATTGTAATAAGCATTTCCATAGGCTTTTGCATAACGCTTTTTTGCCGATTCTATTCTGCGTTGCTTTTCCTCCAGCCATTCTCTGTGCTTTGCTTCGTACAAGCCTTTGTATGCTTCCCTGTCTGCTCTCTGCTTATTTGCATTAATGTAGTTTTCTGCCACATTCTGCATGGAGTTGTCATATCCTTCAGAAAGCTTTGCAAATTCGCCTATATTCCGCTTTTTGTCATATTCAGCAGCTTCTGCGTTTCCTTTCACAGCCTTTTTGTAGGCATAAGTTTTTTCAGGGTCATAATCAAACTGTTCTGTGGATATTTTATCAATAACCTTCTGATATTTTTCATCAAGACCGGTTGTAATATCAAAATAATACTGAAACCGTTCTTTTGGGTCCTTTGGTATGTTCATTTTATGTTCTCCTCCGTAATTTTATCAAAAAGGGCAAGTATCATGGCATTTGTAGGCGGAGAATCGAAATTCTCCCATAATTCCGGATTTTTTATATATCCTTTTTCAATAAGCCTTTCCAGATACTCCTGCCCCCAATGTTTCCCGGTTTCTATAGGTGCGGTATAGTTAAAATACGCAAATATGCCATCTGCAATAGCTTTTGAAACCTTTTCCGGAAAATCCGCCTCAAGCATCATCGCCTCCTCCCGTGGATTTGTAATAAACGCTGTTTCTATG
Organism: Clostridia bacterium; assembly: GCA_045546415.1. Classification (GTDB taxonomy): domain Bacteria; phylum Bacillota; class Clostridia; order RUG12999; family RUG12999; genus RUG12999. Next base: position 3,839 of record JAZQCS010000087.1, read on the forward strand.
AGTATGGAAGGCATTTCAGTAAGTCTCAGCACAGCAAAATTCTCTTTTTTTGCACCGCGGTTTACTGTAGCAAGGGCCCTGCATATTTCCTCAAGCACCAGCTCCGATAGTCTGGCTCCCTCTTCATCTCCCATATAGGAGTAGGTTTCTGTTCCGTTTGCACTGCCGCTGGTAAACCCGTTGCAATGCAAACTCACAAAAATATCAGCTCCTGCACGGTTTGCCATCTCTGCACGGTTCGCAAGGGATATATTAACATCTGCTGTACGGCTCATTAAAACCTCAAATCCTGCCTTTTCAAGAATTGCTTTAAGCTCTTTTCCCACCATAAGAACAACATCACTTTCCCTTGTTCCCTTAATCCCTATGGCACCGGGATCGTTTCCACCATGGCCCGGATCAATAAATACTTTCATTTTTTTACCTCCTTTTTTACTCCAGCGTAATCTGTCCCGCAAGAGTGTCACCAAGATATATATACAAAATTTTTGTTTTGGCATCAGGCAACGAAAAAGAAAGCCCGTTGCTGTTTTTATCTGTTGTGTATGGCACCTTCAGGCGTAGATTTTTTTCGGTAATGTTTGTTTTGAATTCCTCAAGTTCATCTTCAAGCTTTTTCAGGCGTGTCTTGGATTCGTCCTGAAACTCTTTTTCAAGCTTACTCATACCTGTCACCTCTTCCACCTTTTCTGAAGCAGTAGCTTATAAGTCTGAGTCTTACTTTGCCCACTCCTTTTATGCGGTATTTGAATGTTGAACAAGGAACAAAACCAATGGGTACACTGCAAATCTGCCATCCCACACCGGTCTTTATTTTTCCGCAGGGCTCGAATTCACCGTCATCCCTTGCCACCTCAACAGAAAACTCGCTTTCGCCCTCGGTTTCAAACCTTATTTCCAGCTTGTTTATTCCTTCCGCATAAAAATCACCGCTTCCGAGGGATATTGACTCAATAACCCAGGGACGGCTGATATCCTCTTCATATTCAAGAAAATCCTTTTTTTCTCCTGTCAGCTGTACAAGAGTGCCGTCTCCGACGATACCAAATACATCAAAATCAATGTCAACAATACCATGAAATTGCATATCGGTAACATTTGTCCATAACCCGGTGTAGTAGTCATACTTGAAAACTCCTTCCGAAGTGAGAGCGTAATATTTTGTACCCTTTCCAACACCCTGCAGG
>JAZQCS010000088.1:0-42778 GCA_045546415.1 Clostridia bacterium
TCCTAAGACCGCTTGGCCTCCGACTTAGGAGAAGTAAGCAAAAGGCTTTCTCTCTTGAATATTTTGAAATTAAAGCACTGTGCATTGCACGGTGCTTTTTTTCGTTTCTCTCCTTCGGTTCAGAATGACGGCTGAAACTGAGTGTCATCCTTGAGGGAAAAGTAAAACCTATAGGGTTTAACTTTGACCGAAGGATCTCCCGGCAGATGGAAGGTGGAGATTCTTCATCTGCGGTTCAGAATGACAAAAGAACTCCCCTTTCGAAAAGGGGAGTTCTCTGATCTGAAGCATGCTGAGGAGGAATATAAAATTATTTTACAACAATCTTGCCATCCACATAGTCAACTGTAATGTTACTGCCGTCAGTTATGCCGTTATCCAGCATAATCTCTGCGAGTGTATCCTCAATTTTCGATTGTATAGCTCGCTTTAAAGGACGGGCACCGTAAATGGGGTCAAAGCCTTCTCGACTGATGAATTCAACAACATCGTCGGTAAATTCGGCTGTAATGCCGTTTTCCGCAAGCCTTGAGGAAAGCCCTTTAAGAAGAAGCTTTGCAATTTCCTTTACATTTTCCTTGCTTAAACGGTGGAACACAATGGTATCGTCAAGTCGGTTAAGAAACTCGGGACGGAACGCTTTTTTAAGCTCACCCAGAACACTTTCTTTGATTTTCTCATAGCTTTTATCTTCACCGGTCTCATCATTAAAGCCCATTGCACGGTTGTTTTCCGTAATAAGCCTTGCACCGATGTTTGATGTGAGGATAATTACCGTGTTGCGGAAATCTATTTTTCTGCCCTGAGCATCGGTAACACAGCCTTCATCAAGAATCTGCAAAAGCACATTGAAAACATCGGGGTGAGCCTTTTCCACCTCATCGAACAAAATAACGCTGTAGGGGTGTCTGCGTACCTTTTCGGTCAGCTGACCGCCCTCGTCATAGCCTACATATCCGGGAGGGGAGCCAATAAGCCTTGAAACATTGTGCTTTTCCATATATTCAGACATATCAACACGGATTATTGCGTCCTCGCTGCCGAACATAGCATCGGCAAGAGCTTTCGAAAGCTCGGTTTTACCTACACCGGTAGGCCCCAGGAAAATGAAGCTGCCAACAGGTCTTTTGGGGTCTTTAAGACCTACTCTGCCGCGGCGGATTGCCCGTGCAACAGCACTTACGGCCTCCGCCTGACCGATAACTCTGTTATGAAGAAGTGATTCGAGATTTTTCAGCTTTTCGCCTTCGGTTTCCGCAACCTTGCTGACAGGAATTCCCGTCCAGAGAGATATTTTTGATGCAATATCCTCGGAGGTAACCTCAACGCTGCGTGAGGAGGTCTGCTCCTTCCATTCATCCTTTTTAGCTTCAAGGTTTTCCTTGTGAGCACGCTCAGCATCACGAAGAGCCGCTGCCTTTTCAAAATCCTGGGCTGAAATGGCATCGTCCTTTTCCTTGCGGATTTTTCCGATGATATCTTCAATATCTTTAATTTCCTGTGGAGGAGTAAGAACTTTTATTCTTGCCGCTGAGGAAGCCTCATCAATAAGGTCAATTGCCTTGTCCGGCAGAAATCTGTCGGTGATGTACCGTACAGAAAGCTTTACAGCACTTTCTATGGCATCATCGGTTATTTTCACTTTGTGGTGAGCTTCATATTTATCGCGGATACCCTTTAAAATGGCGATGGTTTCCTCCTGAGTGGGCTCACCTACGGTTATAGGCTGAAAACGACGCTCAAGGGCAGCATCTTTTTCGATGTGTTTGCGGTATTCGTTTATGGTGGTTGCGCCAATTACCTGAATATCACCACGGGCAAGGGAAGGCTTTAAAATGTTTGCTGCATCAATTGAACCTTCTGCTGCACCTGCACCCACAATGGTGTGCATTTCATCAATGAAAAGAATTACATTCCCGGCAGCTTTTACCTCATCAATGGCTTTTTTCAGGCGTTCTTCAAATTCGCCACGGTATTTTGCACCGGCTACCATTGAAGATAAATCCAGGCTGAAAACCCGTTTGTTTTTAAGAACTTCGGGAATGTTGCCCGAAACAATGCGCTGAGCAAGTCCTTCTGCAACAGCGGTTTTACCAACACCGGGCTCACCGATAAGGCAGGGGTTGTTCTTTGTTCGGCGGCTTAAGGTTTGTACCACCCGTTCGATTTCAAGGTCTCTGCCGATTATGGGGTCAAATTTACCTTCACGGGCGCTTTTTGTAAGGTCGCTGCCGAAATTTTCCAGGGTGGGAGTGGTGCTCTTCTGAGCCTTCTGCTCTGCAGCAGAGCCTCCAAGACCGGTCAGGTTGTTTACAGTAAGGTTGTAAAGCTCGGCAGGGTTTATATCCATTTCTCTGAACAGCCTCAGGGCAAGACCATCGCTTTCGGCAAGAAGACCGAGAAGGATGTGCTCAGTACCAATATATCTGCTGCCCATTTTTGCGGCTTCCTGAACACTCCGCTGAATTACACTTTTTGTTCGGGGAGTAAGCTCAACGGTTCTGAAAAAATTCTCCGAAACCGGCTGATCATCATAATATTTACGAATAGCATCGGTAACCTTATTGCTTGTTATACCCTTTGCTGCCAGAATTTTTGCACCGGTACAATCCTCTGTGAGGGTAAGCCCTGCCAGAAGATGCTCTGTCCCTAACACACCGTGCCCCAGAGATACGGCAAATTCCTGAGCATTACGCATAACACTTTCTGCTTTTGAAGAAAAGTTAAATCCGTTAATATGCATTAAAATCACTTCCTTTTGAAAATGTGAGGATTTTATTTTTCCATAGCTTTTATTTCATCACGGAATTTTGCGGCATCCTCGTACCGCTCGGCTTTTACCGCCTCGTCAAGCTGACGGCGAAGCCTTGTGAGTTTGTCCTCCGGAGCTTTTTCCACAGGTTTTTCTTCTGATTCCGGAAGAGCATTTGCTTTGGGTGAAAAGTCAAAGAATGGGTGAGAAAGCAGAGGGACCTCAAAAAAGCTTTCAAAGGGAAAACCAAAAGCACTTATGGGTGCAAAAAAGTTATTCTGAACATATTTTCTGTGCTTTTCAAAGTAACTGTTTATATCCATTTCCTTTGCACATTCACTACACAGATTATATTCGGTCTTTTTACCGTTGATTGTTTGAGAAAAATATACATTAGCTTCATTTTTGCCACATTTTGTACATAACATAAGTAAAACCTCCTAAATAAGATTAATTAACATATTTTTAAACATTGTTGCTCTGAGCTGAGACCTTATGGAATTGGGAAGAGTCAGCACCTTATCCGTCATTGCACTTAATATCAGCATAGCCTCGCGTTTGGAAATTACACCGTAATCCGCAAGGTTTGTAACAAGTGCCCGGGCTGTGGGATAGTCCAGCTGAGAACCTACAGAATTAACCACATGCATAATTGGGTTGGTATCATTCATGGTGATTTTTCTTATGGTAATACCTCCGCCTCCGCCACGCCTGCTTTCTACAATGTAACCGCGCTCATTGGTGAAACGGGTAGATATAACATAATTTATCTGTGAAGGAACACAACCAAACTGTGAAGCAAGCTCGTTTCTCTGTAGATTAATTGAGCTTTCCTCCTCAAGCGCCTCTCTTATAAACTGTTCTATAATATCACTTATACCCATGATTTATTCCTCCTTTTTGACTTTGACTTTCTTTGACCTTTCGGTTTCATTATACCACTTTCACAGAAAAAATCAACAGCCAAAAAAAGCGAAAATCAGGCAAAATTTTAAAATAGCTTCCGAATTCGCAACATTTCATTTGCTGACTTTGACTTTCTTTGACCTTTAAAAAATAAAAAGAACTACCTGGCTGTGGCGAAATAGTCAGGTAGCTCATGAATGTACAATTTAATAATTATTTTTCAAATCCGAAATCAGAAAGGGTAATATCTCCCTCAAAGAACAGCCACAGGGCATGAGTGCCGCATACGGGTGAAATTTTAACCGAATGCTTTTCAAAGTCTGTACAGCCAAACTCCAGAGAGGCGATTTCGTTATTCTGTTCAAGTTTTGCTGTAATTTTACCTGTGCCCTTTACATTTACATAAAAGCTTGTTTCGTTGCCGTCAAACTCAATGTATTTGTATTCTGCCCAGTCAGGCTGAGCCCAATGGGAAGCATTTTTGGAAAGCAATACCTCGTGTCCGTCCTGAACAGCAATGTAGCTGCTTGCCATAAGACGGCAGGCGGCCCGTGCAGGAATACAGCTTGCGGAAATTGCTTTTTCTGCACCGCTTGAAGTCTGCTCCACCTCTTTTATAAAGCCGTTTTCGTCAAAGAATATGGGCTCTGCACACACACGACGGCAGGAAACACGGTTGTGTGAGCTGCGGTGATAAAATACATACCATTGACCGTTAAATTCACCTATAGAGCCATGATTGTTCCAGGAAGCAGGGTCACAGTAAACATTATCGATAATAACTCCGCCTTTTTTGTATGGACCAAGGGGGTTGTCGGCAACGGAATAAGACATACAGGTTGCCTTGCCGCGGCTTATATCGGTATAAACCATGTAGTATTTGTTACCTCTTTTGCGGAGGCTTGAGCCTTCGTGGAAGCCGTGCTCCCACTCGGTGATAATATCGGTTTTCACGGTTTCGGGAATAATTGTTTTCATGTCATCGGCAAGCTTTCCGCCACGAAGAGAAAACTGACCCCAGAAATAATAAGCCTGACCGTCATCGTCAATAAAAACAGAAGGGTCAATGGAATCACCGTTTGCAATTTCAATTTTTTCAGCAACAGAGAAAGGACCTGCGGGGGAATTGCTTACAGCAACACCCTCCTCGTTTTTGCTTCCGCAAAGGTAAAGATAGTATTTTCCGTCTCTGTGAATGGCATCCGGTGCATAAAGGTTGCTGTCAGGACTCCAGGGCATACCGCAGAATTCTTCATCGTTGCGGTAAATTACACCGTGGTCGGTCCAGTTAACCATATCGTCCGTTGAAAAACAGTGGTGTATTCTTGTGCAGTAATCGGGATTCTGCGGAAGATCCCAGGAACCGTACAGATAAAGCCTTCCGTCGGGCATGACACGAGCCTCAGCATCGGGCATGAAGCAATTTTCGGGTAATAACGGATTCATAATTTCGCTCTCCTTTTTGAAATTATATTAATTATAACAGAAATAAAAAGTAAAGTCAATAAGCAAATCTTCGGATTTGGTGGTTTGTTTTTGCAAAAGGGTCTGCAAAACTGCAAACCCTTTAAATAATTATTCTCCGTAGTATTTATCCATTACATCAGCCACAACATTTGACCACTCAATAATGTTTTCGGGGCGGAATGAAACGGTACTGATATCCTTAAGTGTAAAATCTGCAGGACAACCGTATTTCTGACAAAGCTTAACGGTTGTTTCAGTTTCCTTGCGGACAACATCGGGATCGGTTTTTATTGCTACATTTGCAGGGTTAGGCTTGCGTGAATAAACATATTTTCCGCCAAGGCGCTCTGCCATAACCTCTTCTTTTGCCCAGGGAGAAACACCTACCTTACGCAGGTTGGGAATTTCAAAAATAACATCAAGCTTTCTGTCAAGAGGCTCACAGCAACCGTAATATGTATAAGCAAAACGCTCACATACCTGAAGAGCATAGTCAATGTCAAATTCCTTCTGCATTTCGGGAGAAACCTCGGAAAAGCCCTGTGCCATTGTTCTGTACCAGGTGGCTTTAAGACCGTCCTCTGCAAGCCCCGAAACATAAGCGGGAGTGCAATGAAGCTCAGGGTATGTGGGGTCAACATGAAGCTGACTTTCTATGAAATCCATTTCAGCAATGGCAATTTCTAAAAATTTCTGTCGGATAGCGTGAAGATGCTCAGGCCTGTCATAAAAATCAAAAAGCACAGGCTCCATACCGCGGTAACGGACAATCTGGTCCCAGGGGGCGTTGTACATAAAGCCTTTTCCGCATAGCTTAACGGGCATTGTATCGCCAAAAAGCTCGGTGTAGAATTCCACGCGTTCCCGGTCAAGCTCAGGGTGTGCGGTAAAGGTGGGGATTTGTATGAGGTTAACAGAATCCTCATCCTCAAGCACATCAGCATATTCGTGAGAAACAATGTGGGTGCCGTCGGCTTTTATTATCTGCTCGCTAGCGGTGATGCCTATTCCGGAGGAGCTGTACGCCATGGTTATTCTGTAAAAAGGCTCAAGCAATGTGTCCGCACGGAAATGCTTTCTGCGGTAAATTGCCTTACGGAGGAAATCCTCAGCGGCGCGTGCACGGGGGTCCTCGCAAAGAAGAGTAAGCTCGTCGTCAATGTTCATCTGAGCCCAGGGTATTTCATCAATAAGCACGGGAGGACGCACAATTTTAAGGTCGTTTGTATCCTTCATGCGCTTGTTCATTTTACGCTGTTTCTCGTCGGTGGCAAGCTCCATATATTTCTTTGCAAGCTCACGGACTATGAGTTTATCTTTTTCGGTCATTATATATGCCTCCTTGAGAGTAGAATAAAAGCATTATGACAATTATATCATATTTGTCCGTGTATAGCAATAGGGTTTTGTTCAAAAGTTTGAATGAATATGAAACAAAACCACATAAAAAAGGGGAAAAAACCGCTTTACATTTTGGTTTTTTTATGATATAATTCATAATATGGCGGATTGTGTATAAAACAGATAGCCTTTGAAAGGAATTTGTGATATGAAAAAAATATTTTTAAAGGAAAAAAATAGAGAACCAAACTGCCGTGCCGGTTTTTACCGTGAAATTGTTTTGGAGGCTATGCCGGAGAAAGCAGAAATAATGCTTACCGCACAGACATTCTATCGGCTTTATATAAACGGAGAGTTTGTTTTTCACGGACCGGCAAGAGCTCCTCACGGTTGTGAAAGAGTTGACAGGGTGAACATTCTCCCTTACCTTAAAGAGGGAATAAATCACATTGCTGCAGAGGTTGCTTCCTACAACCGTGAATGTATTTATGTATATGCTGCACCGGGGTATTTCTCTGCAATTGTTTCCATTGACGGTAAAGAAACCGAAACCGATGACTCCTGGCAGGGTGTACTTCTCACACAGAGTGTACAATATACTGAACTGTATTCTCACGCCAGATGTGAAAATGAAGCTTACCACCTTGATGAAGAGTATTTCTCCTGGCGAGTTGGGAAAATTAAAAATGCATTTCCTGTTGAAATTGTTGATGAAGAAAAAAAACAGCTTGAGCGTGGTGCTATGAACCCTGATTTCGGTGTGGTATCAGACGCGGAGTTTATGGGGGTTTATGACAGAAGCTTTTCTGAAACAAAGCCTGTCAGAGCTGCTCACTACGAAACACCGGAATATCTGAAAAGACTCGCGGAAAACGGCGGCGTGCGGGTGGCATATGATTGTGCGAAGGAGGAGCATGTTGCCTTTACGGGCAAGCTGAACAAAAACGGAGCATATTCTCTTGAAGGCTTAAACCGGCCGGCAGGTCTTGGTTTTGATTTCGGCAAGGTTTACTGCGCTTTCCCTTGTGTTGAACTGGAATGCGAAGGGGACATGGTGGTGGATATAATCCACGGAGACCGTCTGGACGATGACGGACAATTAAACCCAAGAGGCGGAAACTACAATAATGCTATATGCCTGTGGCTGAAAAAGGGAAGCTATACCTTTGAAGCCTTTGAACCTTACAGCATACGGTATGTGGAAATTGCTGTCCGTGGAGAAGAAAAGGTAACCGTAAAAAAAGTGTACCTTCGTAAATATCAGTATCCCGATGTGCAGGAAGGAAGCTTTGCGTGTTCGGACGAAGAGGTGAACCGCATTTACAAAGCGGCAAAAACCACATATCTTACCAACACTCTGGATGTATTTATGGACTGTCCCGGAAGAGAACGGGGCGGCTGGTTGTGTGACAGTTTCTGGACGGCAAGAAGTGAGCGTATATTCAGCGGAAATTCACTTGTAAACCGTGCTATGCTGGAAAATAATATTTATGCACCTTATTATCCTGAAAAGGGCTCCATGTTTCCCCAGGTATACCCTGCGGTAGCCGGTGAGTTTACCGATACAATTCCCAACTGGGGAATGTTCCTTGTGCTTCAGCTTGAGGAATATTACCATATGACCGGGGACAGAGACCTTGTGGATTCCTTTGAAGAACGTATGAGGGAATATGTCCGTGGAATGAGCAGGTATGAAAACAGCTTCGGACTTCTTGAAAATGTTCACGGCTTTATATTTATAGACTGGTCCTTTTCAAATGATAAAAATTATAAATTGCCAATCTCCGTACCTACAAACGCCCTTTACGCAAAGGTTCTGGAAGCGTTGGGTAAACTTTACGGAGAAAAGGAATGGGTGGAAAAATCGGTTAAAATTATTAACCTTTTAAAACAAAAGGCGAAACTCGGCAATTACTTCGCGGACAGCCTTGCAATAAACGAAAAGGGTGAGCTTTACGCCCGGAATTGTTCCAGTGAGGCTTCACAGTATTATTGCAGATGGCTTGGTCTTGCAGATGGCAACGAGGACGAGGGCTGGAACATTCTTCTGAAACAGCACGGACCTTGTCCCGAGCATTATCCTGAAAATCTTATGCTTGGACGGTGCGGTGTGTTTATTGGGCTTTATATCCGTATGGAGCTTTTGTCACAGCTTGGTTACACCGAAATTCTGCTTCGGGAAATGAAGCATCTGTTCGGATATATGATGTCAAACGGACCCGGCACTCTGTGGGAAAATCTTACAAGTGAGGCAAGTGTTAACCACGGCTTTGCCTCCCATGCTGCGGTGTGGCTTGTAAGGGATGTTCTCGGTATTCATATTCCGGATAAAGAAAGAAAAACACTTACTCTTTCACCTTACCTCGGTTCTCTTAAATGGGCAAAGGGAAGCCTTGGGGAAATTACAGTTTCCTGGAGCAATTTAAAAGGTGAGTTTAAGCTTTCGGCATATGCTCCGGAAGAATATGAGGTTACACTCAAAATACCACAGGAGTTGTGGGGAAAAACTGTTTGCGTAAACGGAAAGCCCTGCCATGAACATTTTGTGAGCTTCCGCGGAAGCATAGAGATTGTGGCAAAATAGGTGTTGAAATTGAAAAGCTTTTGAGATATACTTATTTGTTGAATAAAATAAATGTTGTGTTATAGAAAGGAAAAAAATATGAAAAAGGATTTAGTTAATCTTGCAGATTTAACCACAGAGGAAATATATGAGCTTCTTGACCTTGCTGATAAGCTCAAGGCTGAAAATAAGGCGGGAACAGAGCACCATATTTTAAAGGGAAAAACCCTGGGTATGATTTTTACAAAATCCTCCACAAGAACCCGTGTGTCCTTTGAGGTGGGAATTACTCAGCTTGGCGGAAGTGCGCTGTTTCTCAGCAGTAACGATATTCAGCTTGGCCGCGGTGAAACCATACATGATACAGCAAAGGTGCTTTCGAGGTACCTTGACGGAATTATGATAAGAACCTTTGCTCAGAAGGATGTTGAAGACCTGGCAAAATATGCGGATATTCCAGTAATTAACGGTCTTACAGACCTTTATCATCCTTGTCAGGTGCTGGCAGATTTGCAGACAATCCGCGAGCATAAAGGTACTCTTAAAGGACTTAAAATGGCATACATCGGTGACGGCAACAATATGACAAACACTCTTGTACAGGGTGCTGCAAAGGTTGGTATGGATATTGCCTGCGCATCTCCGGAGGGCTATACCTGTGACCTTGAAACTGTTGAAATTGCAAAGAGGGACGCTGAGGCTCAGGGAAGTAAAATTGTCCTTACAACCTCTCCTGAGGAAGCAATAAAGGATGCAGATGTAATTTATACCGATACCTGGGTAAGTATGGGTCAGGAAGAGGAAAAAGCAAAAAGAATTAAAGACTTTGCAGGTTATGAAATAACAGAAGAAATGATGAAGCTTGCAAAACCTGACGCAGTATTTATGCATTGCCTTCCCGTTTACCGCGGTTATGAGGCTTCAGAAGCGGTTGTTGACGGTCCGCAGTCCATAATTTTTGATGAGGCAGAAAACAGACTTCATGCTCAGAAAGCGGTTATGGTAAAATTAATGTCAAAATAAACCTTTACTTTTTTATAAAAAAGGTGTATAATACATAGTAAGAACCCGGCGGTCAGTCGCAATTACCTGACCTAAATAAAAACAAGAAAGGGATAAAAACATGAAATCCAAAACAAAAATGCTTGTGGTGTCCGCAGTAATCGCTGCAATATACACCGTGCTCACTCTTTTCCCCGGTCTGAACATACTGTCCTTTGGAGCGGTACAGTTCAGGGTTTCGGAGGTGCTGTGCGTTATGCCAATTTTCACTCCGGCGGCAATACCGGGGCTGACCGTAGGATGCTTCGTTTCCAACATAATGAGCAGCACGGGTGTTCTTGATATGGTTTTCGGTACCATGGCAACCTTGCTTGCATCGGCAGCTACTTATGCTCTCAGGAAGAAATCGCCTTTTCTGGCATTGCTTCCTCCGGTTGTTTTTAACGGAGTAATAGTGGGGTGGATGATAACCTTTTTTTATACCGAAACTGCAGGAAGGTTTATGGAAATTCTCCTGATGAATATGTCCACGGTAGCTCTTGGAGAGCTTGGTGTGTGTTATATTCTCGGGTTACCCCTTGTTAAATACTTAAAAAAACATCGTAATATTTTTCAGTAAAATTATAAGGTGAGGTTTTTATGAAACACATTCTCGGAATTTACATCTCCGGTAAGCTCTGGCGAAAAATTCATCTTGATGATTATCCAGGTTTTCAGAAGGGTGAGCCTATCACTCTTGGCAGAAGGGAAACCTGCGATATTTCCATACCCCAAAGCATAGTTTCAAGAGAACACGCTCACATAGTATATGACGGCAGAAACACCTGCATAATTGATAAAAACAGTCTTAATGGCCTGGATGTAGGTGGCAGAAAGCAAAACAGGATAGTGCTGAAAAACGGAACAACGGTGCGTATAGGGTCAGGTGTTTCAAAAAATGACTCTGTTGCACTAATGTATGTAGAGGTGGATGAAACCTCTGCAGAATCTGAAAAAGAAGAAAAACCTGTAAGAGAAAGAAAAGCTCCAGAAAAACACCCTTCGGAAGAGCCTGTTTCCCGCAGAAGAACCGGAGGCGGAGAAAAGGTGAATCTTCACCGGTTGCTTGCGGCTATGGCAGACTGGACTGTTGCCGTATTTATGTGCATTGGACTGGTGGGAATTTCAGCATTTATTTTTGGTCTCGGTAAGGTTGTTTTCATTATGCTTTCGGGCGGAGCCCTGGCAATAATAGTTCTTTATTATGCTCTTTCTGAATCGGGTTCAGGCGGAACAACCTTTGGAAAAGGTCTTTTCGGGTTTAAGGTTGTGGATAATAACGGAAACAACATAAGCTTTAAAAGAGCGTTAATAAGAACAGTTGCAAAGGGACTTTCGGCATTCACGCTGTTTTTGCCTGTTTTCGGCAGAGGCAGATGCCTGCATGACATTATTGCAGGAACAAAGGTTGTAAAGGTAAATAAAAAAGATTAAGAAAAAAAGCAGAGTTTTGTTGGGTGTCATCAGGAACACTCAGCAAAAACTCTGCTTCTTCATTTATTCAGTTGTCTGTACTTGCTTGGTGACATTCCGGTTTGCTGATGGAACATTCTTGAAAAGGTAAACAAATCCTCATAGCCCACAGACCTTCCTATTTCACTTATGGAGTATTTTGTGGTTTTAAGCAGAACACAGGCCCGTTTGACACGCTGATTCTGAATGTACTGAATGGGAGAGAGCCCTGTTTCTTCTTTGAAGATTGAGCAGAAATATTTTCTGTCAAGCCGAAGCAGTTTTGCCACACTTTCTACCGTAAGGGGAAGGTTGAAATTGTTGTCAATATAGCTCGTGGCACGCTTTATATAAATTGTACGACGGGGATATTTTTTCTGTATAAGACCGGGTAAATCCGTAATGCACGAGAAAACCTGCATAAGGCTTCCCAAAACATAAAGCTCATCTGCCGTTCCTTCTCGGAAAAGGTGAGCAAGTGATGAAAAAATGTTGTCAAGCTGTGAATTGAACTCGTCAGGAAAAACCGGATTAAACTGGGAAATATCTGCAGCTTCAAGCAATTTTTCCACATATTCACCATCAAAGTTTATCCAAATGTATTCCCATGGGTTTTTCTTGTCGGCTTCGTAGCTTGTAACATATCCCGGTTCAATAAGAAACGCCTGACCTGCCTTCAGATGGAAGGTCTTGTTGTCAAAATTGAGCGTACCTTCGCCCTTGAGAACATAGTGTATAAGATAACAGTTGCGCACCGCAGGACCATATTTGTATCCCGGGTCACATTGCTCACATCCTGAATAAAGAATATTAAGCTGTGAAAAGTTGAACCCCATTGCAGAAAGAGGATATTCTTTTAAAAAATTTTTCATTGGTAAAAACCTTCTTACTTTGTATATATTCCGGTGATTTCACCTATGTACATACGGTGATAGTCCCCGGCGGCATAGTTTGAAAGAAGTGATTCATCAACAAATCCGCTTTCCAGAATATCGCCAAAATAAAGCTTACGGCAGGTGATTGCTACCCTTGCTTCGTTTATAAAACCACCGTTTTCTGTGGAAATAACGGTAAAACCGCATTTTTCAATTTTATCTTCATTTCTGCCGGAGGCTTTTCCGCAATAGGCTAATTTTTCGCGGTATGAATCATCAAGAAATGAAAGAGTAAAGTTGTTCTGATTTTCAATAAGCTCATAGGTGTAACGCTGTGGGCGGATGAAAATGAAGGCTACGGGCTTATTCCAGAGAATGCCGGTTCCTCCCCAGGAGGCTGTCATGGTGTTATAGCCGCCACCGGGTTTTTCGGAGGTGATAAGTGCCCAGTCCTTACCTATAAGCCTGAAAATATTCTCGTTTAAATCTTCAGCAGAAATTTTTTTAAAACCGTTCATTTATAAAACCTACCTTTGTTATTTTTCAAAATTGCCGGGGGTTTGCATAATATGTATTCAAAGCATCTCCGCATTATTATTCTGTTGATTTAATTTTACCACATTTTTTCAAAAAAGTAAATAATAAAATAAAAAATAATAAAAATAGTTTGACAAATCAGAAGAAATGGTTTATAATACTAAGTGAATAAAAAATCGTTTTAATGAAAGGATTGTTTTTTATGGCAGATTACGGAATTTACAAAAAACCGCTTTACTATGTCCGTCCTATTACCGACCTCAGAGACATGGTTAAGGGCAGCAGTGAACTTTATGGCGAAAAACCTGCTTTTTTCGAAAAGCGAGACGGGGAATATCAACCTATTTCCTACCACCAGTACTGGGAGGATATAAAAGCTCTCGGAACAAAGTTTAAGGATATGGGACTTGGCGGTGAAAAAATAGCCGTTGTAGGTGAGGCGTCCTACCATTGGGCACTTACATACCTTGCTGTTCTTTGCGGAGGTGATGTTATAGTTCCTCTTGATAAAGAGCTTCCCAAGGAAGAGCTTAAAAACCTTATTGACATAGCAAATGTTAAAATGATTGTTTATTCCGAAAAGGTAAAAACAATTGACAATGACATAAATGTAGAGCACAAAATAAAAATGGGAGCAGAGCTTGATGCTCTTATTGAAGAGGGCAGAGTTCTTCTTGAAAACGGTGATACCGATTACATTGATGCTGAAATTGATGTGGATAAAATGTCTATTCTTCTGTTTACCTCCGGTACAACAGGAATGGCAAAGGGTGTTATGCACAGCCACAGAACAATATGTGCAAACCTTATGGCAATGCCTACCATGGTACAGCTTCGCAAGGACGATGTTTTCCTTTCGGTGCTTCCCATTCACCACACATATGAGTGCACCTGCGGTTTCCTTTGCCCCATTCATAACGGCTGTTCAATTGCATTCAGCGAGGGTCTCCGTCATATTCCCAAAAACCTTAAGGAATCTAAAGCAACAATTGTACTTGGTGTTCCCCTTTTGCTTGAAACCATGTACAGAAAAATAAACAAAACAATTGACAGCACCGGCAAACGCGGTACCGTTGAAAAGGCACTTAAAATTTCAGGCGCACTTTCAAAGGTTGGCATAGATGTAAGAAGAAAGCTGTTCAAAACCATTCATGACAACTTTGGAGGACGGCTTCGTTTGTTCATAAGCGGTGCAGCGGCAATTGACCCAGAGGCGGCAAAAGGTCTTCGTGATTTGGGCTTTGCAGTGCTTCAGGGATATGGTCTTACAGAGTGTGCTCCCATTGCAACTCTTAACCGTGATATTCTTTTCAAGGATGATTCTGCAGGACTTCCTCTTCCCGGTAATGAAATTATGATTGAAAATCCCAACGAAGAGGGCGTAGGTGAAATCCTTATAAAGGGTCCCAACCTTATGCTTGGCTACTACGAGGCGCCTGAGCTTACTGCAGAGGCAATTGTGGACGGCTGGTACCACAGCGGTGACCTTGGTTATATTGATGAAGACAGCTTCCTTCACATTACCGGCAGAAAGAAGGATGTTATAATTACCAAAAACGGTAAGAATGTTTTCCCTGAAGAAATTGAATCCTACCTTAACCGCAGCCCCTTCATAGATGAAAGTATGGTTATGGGCGTTGAAAAGGGTGACGACATTGCAATCCGCGCTCAAATTATTATTGCGGATGAAGAGGTTGAGGCAGAGCTGGGTAAAGAATATGCCGAGGAACAGGTTATTGCTCTTATAAAGGGCGAAATTACCAAGGTAAATGAAATGCTTCAGGGATATAAGAGGGTTACCTCCTTCAGTATCCGTAAAAGACCTTTTGAAAAAACAACCACACATAAAATAAAGAGATTCAAACAGGAAAATCTTTCTGAAGAAGGAAATATCAGCTCAAAATAAAAAAATTTTTGAGAAATTAAAAAAAACACTTGTATTTTGAGAAAATGTGTGATATAATGGTTATAGATAAAATTATATAGTATAATTTTTAAAGGTGGGTTTTGCAAGAAACCCACTTTTGTTTTTGTGAAAATTACTTAAAAGGAGTGATGTTTATGGGTAAAATTGAAGAAAGCGTGAGACCCATTGCCGAAAAAGCCGCGTCGGAGCTTGGCTACGAGCTTTACGATGTGGAATATAAAAAAGAAGGCAGCGAGTGGTATTTACGCATTTTTATCGACAAGCCCGAAGGCATGGGCGTGAATGACTGTGAAAAATACAGCAGGTTCATAAGCCCCATACTTGACGAGCAGGACCCAATTCCGGAAAACTACATTCTGGAAATTTCTTCTCCGGGAATGTTCCGCAAGCTTCACCGCCCCGAACATTTTGAAAAATATATGGGTGAGGAAGTAGAGGTTAAGCTTTATAAGGCTAAGGACGGCAGAAAAAAGCTTAACGGCATTCTCAGGGCTTATGATAACGGTGATGTAACCGTTGAAGAAAACGGCGAGCTTCTTACTGCAAAGGCAGAAGAATATATGTATGTTAAATTAAACCCCGGTTTTTAAAATAAGGAGGAATTAAAGCAAAATGGCAGGTATTAATGAATTGCAGCTTGCACTTGAGCTGCTTGAAAAAGAAAAGGGCATAAACAAGGAATATATGCTTGATGCACTTAAAAATGCTCTTGTTCATGCTTACAAAAAGAATTATAAAGACGAGTGCGAAAACATTGAAATTACAATCAGCGAAAAAGGTGTTGTAAAGGTAGTAGCAAGAAAAATTGTAGTTGAGGATTTTGACGAGGCTTTCGGTCCCGATGACAATCAGATTCTTCTGAACGATGCAAAGGAATATAAGGCGAAAGCAAAAATTGGTGATACCATCAAAATTGAAATAGCTCCTAAGGATTTCGGCAGAATTGCGGCACAGACCGGTAAACAGATTATCCTTCAAAAGCTTCGCGAAGCTGAAAGAGAAAGAATTTTCGAAGAGCTTTCAATTAAGTCAAATGATATCATCACAGCCTCTGTGCGTCGTTTTGAAAAGGTTGAACCTAAAATTATTGACGGTCAGCCGGTAAAATCCGACAAACCCAAGGTTAATGTAATTCTTGATATCGGCAAGGCTGAGGCAACAATGCCTTCCCGTGAACAGGCACCCGGTGAAAATTACACACTTAACGATAAGCTCCGTGTACTTGTTGTTGATGTTAAAAACGGACCAAGAGGTCCTCACATAGTGGTTTCAAGAACACAGCCCGACCTTGTGAGAAGGCTTTTTGAAAGAGAAGTCCCCGAAATTGGTGACGGAATTGTTGAAATTAAGAGCGTTGCCCGTGAAGCGGGTAACAGAACAAAAATTGCGGTATGGTCAAACGACCCTCAGGTTGACCCTGTAGGCGCTTGCGTTGGTAACCACGGAAGCCGTGTTAATGCGGTTGTTGAAGAGTTGTGGGGAGAAAAGGTTGATATTGTAAAATACAGCGAGGACCCGGAAGAGCTTCTTACCGCAGCAATCAGCCCTGCTAAGGTTACGCAGGTAATAGTAAGTGACCGTTTCATTACTGAAGGCAAAAAGGAAGCAACTGTTCTTGTTGATGAAGGTCAGCTTTCACTTGCAATCGGTAAAGAAGGTCTTAATGCAAGGCTTGCTGCAAAGCTTACCGGCTGGAAAATAGATATTAAGAGTGAAAAAAGTTTTGTTGAAGAGCTTGAAGCTGAAGAAGAATAAATATTAAAAGTGAGGAAAGCGTTTTGAACAAAAGTAAACCTCAACGAAGATGTGCAGGCTGTGTACATTCTTATGACAAAAATGAACTTTTTAAAATTGTCAGGACTCCCGATGGTACAGTTTTGTATGACGAAAAGGGAAACATGGACGGCAGGGGCGTTTATGTTTGCAAAAACAGAAAATGTCTTGAAAAGGTTCGTAAGTCGAATGCCTTTGGCAGAGCGCTCAAATGCGAAATTCCTGAAGAAGTTTTTACTCTCCTTGAAGGGATGGTAAAAAATGATGGATAAAAAAATCCTGGGTCTTTTGGGGCTTGCAACCGCAGGGGGCAGAATTGCTCTCGGAGATACCGCGGTGCGTGAAGCGGTATACAGCGGAAAGGCACAGCTTGTTATATTTGCCGCAGATTGCGGAGAAAATACAAAGGAAAAAATTACAAAGCTGTGTTCCGGAAGGAATGTGGCGTATATAGAGTTTTCCGATAAGGAAACAATCGGCAAAGCCGTGGGAAGAGACGGAAAAGCGGTGGTTGCGCTTACCGACCGTGGGTTTGCCCAAGCGGTGCTGAAACACATCGCAAAGTAATGAAAAGGAGGAATAACATATGGCTAAACCAGTTGCTAAAGTAAAGATAAACGATATAGCCAAGGATTTTGGTATGACCGGCAAGGATATGCTTGCTGTACTTAAAACTATCGGTATTGAGAAAAAAAGCAGTACCGGTAGTCTGGAGCCTGAAGAGCTTAATAAACTTTTTGAGTTTATGGTTAAAGAAACCGAAACAGAGGGAGATATAGCAGAACTCCTTACAAAAGGTGTTACTGCACAGCCTGAGGCTGAAGAAGCTCCCAAAAAGAAGGAAAAGGCTGAAAAGAAAGCAGAGGCTTCCGAAGAAAAAACAGAGGAAAAGCCCAAGGGAAAGAAGACTCCCGAAAAAGAGCCTGAGGAAAAGGCTGAAGAACCGGAGGAAGAGCCTAAGGAAGAGGAACAGCGTTCTTATGTTAACACCCGTACAGATGATGTTGACCTTAAAAAGTTTGAGGATGCAGAAAAAATTGAAGAGCTTGTTTCGGATATAAAGGACGATGAAACTCAGGGCAGAAAGCAGAAGCTTAAAAAGGGTGCAAAAACACAGCCCAAAACAAACAAGCCTGTTGAAATGAAACAGAAAAAGGCTCCCGAAAAGAAGGAGAAGGAACACATTCTTGTTCCTGCGGAGATTACCGTAGGCGAGCTTGCAGAACGCATCAAACGCCCTGCAACCGAGCTTATAAAGAATCTTATGATGCTTGGTCAGATGGCAGGTATTAACGATACTATTGATTATGACACAGCAGCTCTTATTCTTGATGATATGGGTTTTGAAACAGAGCTTGAGGTTATTGTTACCAAGGAAGATATTCTGTTTAACGATGTTGAGGATAAGCCTGAAGATTTGCAGCCCCGTCCTCCCGTTGTTGTAGTTATGGGTCATGTTGACCACGGTAAAACCTCACTTCTTGATGCTATCCGTAAAACATCGGTTACAAGCACAGAGGCAGGCGGTATCACTCAGCATATCGGTGCCTACAAGGTACACATCAACGACCGTGACATCACCTTCCTTGATACACCCGGTCACGAAGCATTTACTGCTATGAGACTTCGCGGTGCACAGGCTACCGATGTGGCAATTATAGTAGTTGCGGCAGATGACGGTATTATGCCTCAGACAGTTGAAGCAATTAACCACGCTAAAGCGGCAGAGGTTGACATTGTTGTTGCAATCAATAAAATGGATAAACCCACAGCTAACCCCGATAAAGTGAAAACAGAGCTTACAGAATACGACCTTGTTCCCGAAGAATGGGGCGGAAGTACAATTTGTGTGCCTGTTTCCGCACTTACCGGTGATAACATTGACGAGCTTCTTGAAACAGTTCTTCTTGTAAGTGATATTAAAGAGCTTAAAGCCAACCCCAACAGAAGAGCGAAGGGCATTGTTATTGAAGCTAAGCTTGATAAGGCGAGAGGTGTTGTTGCAACTGTTCTCGTACAGAACGGTACCCTGAACAGCGGTGACCTTGTAGTGGCGGGTAACACCATGGGTAAGGTAAGAGCAATGACCGATTATAAAGGCAAAAAGGTCAAGGCTGCCACTCCTTCTACTCCTGTTGAAATTCTTGGTCTTTCGGAGGTGCCTGTAGGCGGTGATACCTTCTATGTTGTTGAAAACGAAAGAATGGCTAAGGATGTTATTGAAGCCCGTAAGTTCAAGGAAAAGAACGAGGCACAGAATGCCCGCAAAAAGGTTTCTCTTGATGATTTGTTCAGCCAGATAAGTGAAGGTGAAATGAAAGACCTTAACATTATTGTAAAGGCAGATGTTCAGGGCTCTGTTGAAGCAGTTAAGCAGTCTCTTGCAAAGCTTACCAATGAGGAAGTACGGGTTAATATCATTCACGGCGCCGTTGGTGCAGTTAATGAAAGTGATATTATGCTTGCCGATGCTTCAAATGCTATCATTGTAGGCTTTAATGTAAGACCCACTCCCGATGCTGCTTCCTCTGCTGCCGAAAAGAAGGTGGATATGCGTCTTTACCGCGTAATTTACGAAGCAATAGAAGAAATTGAAGCAGCTATGAAGGGTATGCTTGCACCTAAGTACCGCGAAGCAATCACAGGTCACGCAGAAATTCGTCAGACCTACAGAGTTTCCGGAGTTGGTACAGTTGCCGGTGTTTATGTTACCGACGGTAAAATCGGAAGAAACTCTCTTATCAGAATTGTCCGCGACGGTATTGTTGTGTATGACGGTGAGCTCAGCTCTCTTAAACGCTTTAAGGACGATGCCAAGGAAGTGGCTCAGGGCTACGAATGCGGTATGACTTTTGATAAGTTTAACGATATTAAGGAAGGCGATGTAGTGGAAGCCTTCATTATGGAAGAAATAGAAAGATAAACCCGGGTCGGGTTTATCTTCAGAAATTTAATGCTTTCGGCTCGGAAAGGCTGAGCCGAATTTCGCAAAAGCGAAAACACATTAAATTTTAAGGAACAACGAAGAGCTAAGAACCCGGGTCGGGTTTATATCAAAAGAGAAGTTTAAGGAGAACAACTATGGGATTTGACAGAATCGACAGAATTTCGGAAGAAGTTAAACGCGAATGTGCGAACATAATACGCGAGCTGAAGGATCCCCGGATTCCCGGTCTTTTGTCAATTACAAATGTAACGGTAACTAAGGATTTAAAGTTCGCAAAGGTTTATGTGAGCATATTCCAGCAGAATTGCGACAAAGAAGCGGCAATAAAAGGTCTTAACAACAGCGCGGGCTTTGTCCGTCGTGAAATCGGCAAAAGAGTTCAGCTGCGATACACTCCTGAATTTACCTTTATTCTTGATGAGGGTATAAAACAGGGCGCTTATATAAATGACATTATTGCTGAAATAAACAATAAAAACAGAGGTGAAGGTAATGATTAATAAAATTACCGGAAAGCTTCTGAGCCTTGAAAAGGCATATATTCTTGTGCACACAAGCCCGGACGGTGATGCTCTGGGCAGCAGTCTTGCTCTTTGTGAGTTTTTGAATTCCATTGGTAAGACCGCTGATGTGGTGCTTGAAAAACCTGTACACAACAGCTACGCTTTCCTTGAAGCTCAGGTTTTAATGCCGGAGCAGGCAACAGAAAAGCGTACTGTAATTGTGCTTGACTGCGGTGACCTGCATCGTGTAGCAGAGACAATGCCTGTATATGAAAATGCACTTGAAACGGTGGTTGTTGACCATCATGCGACAAATCCCGGATACGGAGATTTGTGCCTGGTAAAGGGCGGTATGAGCTCCACCGGTGAAATTGTTTTTGATATAATCAGAAACACCGGCAGGGAATACAGCTCCCGGGTGGCATTTCTGCTTTACACGGCAATAATTTCGGATACCGGAGGACTTCGTTATTCAAGCACAACGCCCGATACACTTCGAGCTGTAGCGGAGCTTATGGAAAAGAAAATTGATATTGCATATGTTAACCGAATGCTTTTTGAAAATAACCCACTTCGCAAAATAAAGCTTAAAGGTCTTGTTTATGATACTCTTGAGGTAAAGTGTAACGGTAAAGCAGCTATGGTAAAGCTTACCGAAGCTATGCTTGAAAAAACCGGTGCAGATGAGGGAGATTCAGAGGGCTTTGTGAATATTCCCAGAAGCGTTGAAGGTGTTGAGGTAGGCGTATTTTTCAAGGAGCGCAATGGCGAAATCCGTGTGAGCCTTCGTTCAAACGCCTATGCCGATGTAAGCCTTGTTGCAAAAGAGCTTGGCGGCGGAGGACATATTCACGCAGGCGGATGTACTGTTAAAGGTACTATGGAAGATGCAATAAAAACAGTATTTGAAAAAATAGAAGGTATTTTGTAATGATGGAAAACATCTCATCAGAAAAAAACTTAAACGGTGTACTGAATGTTTATAAACCGCCGGGAATTACCTCAAATGGCGTTGTTACAAAAATCCGCAGACTCACCGGCATAAAAAAAGTAGGGCACACGGGGACGCTTGACCCCGAAGCCGAAGGTGTTCTGCCCATATGCATAGGTAAGGGAACAAAGGTGGCGGGGATGCTTACCGACAGCAACAAGGCATACAGAGCCACAATTCGCCTGGGAGTAACTACTGATTCTCAGGACATGACGGGAAATGTGCTTTCGCGAAGCGAGGCAAAGGTTTCCCGGGAAGAATTTGAAAGGGCAGTAATGTGCTTTGTTGGTGAAATCAGCCAGATACCGCCTATGTATTCTGCAATTAAACAAAACGGTCAGCCCCTTTACAAGCTTGCACGCAAAGGCGTTGAGGTTGAACGCAAACCCAGGCTTATCACCATTTTCAAAATTGAAATTGTTGAGTTTGCAGGAGAAACTGCGGTGTTTGATGTTCATTGCTCAAAAGGTACCTACATACGCACCCTTTGTGCGGATATAGGTGAAAAGCTTGGTTGCGGAGCCGCAATGGAAGGACTTATCCGTATAAAAAGCGGATGCTTTGAAATTGCAGAGGCGGTAACCCTTGAGTACCTTGAGGAGCATCCGGAAGAGATAAAATTACTTATTACACCACCGGAAAAGCTTTTCGATTATGCTGAGTACCATGCAGATGCAAAGGAAACCGAAAAAATACGCAACGGCATTTCCTTAAGGGCGGAAAACCTCACAGAAGGCACAATATACAAAGTGTTTTCACCTGAGGGTGAGTTTTTGTGTATTTCACAGGTTGCGGAAGGCTCCCTTAAAATGATTCAGAGCTTTTACGGAGGAGGTGCCGAAGGATGAAATCTGTTGTTGCGGTAGGCGCCTTTGCCTCTCTTCATCCGGGACACCTTGAATTGCTTGAAACTACTGTCAGTCTTGCTGAAAAATATAACGCTGAAGGCTGTGTGCTGACATTTGATTCAGCTCTGGATAAGCATAAGGGCACAGTAAACTTTATGACCATGGAAGAAAGAATTTCCCTTATTGAAAAAAAGGGGATTGCCAGGGTAATTGTTCAGAGCTTTGATGAAAAATTCAAAGAAATTTCACCTGAAGAATTTGTTTCGGAAACACTTAAAAAAAAGCTGAACTGTATGTGTGTGGTTGTAGGTGAAAATTTCCGGTTCGGAAAAAACGCCTTGGGAAACACCGATATACTGAAAGTGTTATGCCGTGAAAATGGTATAGAATGCATTGTGATGCCTCTTAAAAAAGATGATGAGGGAAATGTAATAAGCACCTCTTACCTTATGAAAATTGCAGAATGCGGAGATGTTGAAAGGTTCAGAAAGCTTATTGGCAGACCGCTTGTAATGCAGGGCAAAGTAATTCATGGCAGACACGACGGAACAAAAATAGGCTTCCCTACGGTAAATGTAAAGGTAGATGCCGGAGCAGTTGTTCCCGGCAGGGGAGTGTACATTTCCGAAACTGAGGTTGAAGGGAAAATGTACCCTTCGGTTACAAATATCGGTAACGCACCCACCTTTGACTCGGAAGCCGAGCTTACTGAAACTCATATAATAGGCATTGACAGAAATTTATATGGTGAATTTGTAAAAATAAATGTACTGAAAAAAATAAGAAATATTACCAGATTCAATACGGTAGATGAGCTGAAAAGTCAGCTGAAAAGCGATGTTTCAGCTGCCGTTGATTATTTAAAAACAAATAAATAATATACAAATGAAACTGAGTTTACAAAAGATACTGTATAACTCAGGAAGGAGGAAATTATGGCAAGAAGATTATTCACTTCAGAGTCGGTTACAGAAGGTCATCCCGACAAAATTTGCGACCAGATTTCGGACGGCATCTTAGATGCAATTTTAGAACAGGACAAAACAGCCCGTGTTGCCTGCGAAACAGCCTGCACAACAGGTATAGTTTTTGTAATGGGTGAAATTACCACGACAGGATATGTGGATATCCCCAAAATTGTAAGAAAAATTGTTTGCGATATCGGTTACGACAGAGCAAAATTCGGTTTCGACGGTGAAACCTGCAGCGTTGTTACCTCAATTGATGAGCAGAGTGCGGATATTGCAGGGGGTGTAAACACAGCTCTTGAGGTTCGTGACGGCGGAAATTCTGACCCATATGCACTTATTGGTGCAGGTGACCAGGGTATGATGTTCGGTTATGCCTGCGATGAAACCGAAGAGCTTATGCCCATGAGCATTTCCCTTGCTCACAAGCTTGCTAAAAAGCTTACTGATGTCAGAAAACAGGGTCTGCTTCCTTACCTTCGCCCCGATGGTAAAACCCAGGTAACTGTTGAGTATGACGATGACAAAATTGTTCGTATTGATACAATTGTAGTTTCCACTCAGCATGACCCTGATGTTACTCAGGAGCAGATAAGAAAAGACCTTATTAAATATGTAATTGAAACCGTTGTACCTGCAGAGCTTATTGACAGCGAAACAAAATATTTTGTAAATCCCTCCGGTAACTTTGTTATTGGCGGACCTAATGGTGACTCCGGTCTTACCGGCAGAAAGATTATTGTTGATACCTACGGCGGTGTTGCCCGTCACGGTGGCGGTGCATTCTCCGGTAAGGACCCCACAAAGGTTGACCGTAGTGCCTGCTATGCTGCCCGTTATGTTGCAAAGAACATTGTTGCAGCAGGTCTTGCAAAGCAGTGCGAAATTCAGCTTGCTTATGCAATTGGTATGGCTAACCCCGTTTCTGTTCGTGTTGATACTCACGGCACAGGTAAAATTGCCGATGAAAAGATTGAAGAAATTGTAAACAAGGTTTTCGACCTTCGTCCTGCGGCAATTATTGATAAGCTTGACCTTCGCCGTCCCATTTACCGCCAGACCGCGGCTTACGGACATTTCGGCAGAACAGATATTGACCTTCCCTGGGAAAAAACAGATAAGGTTGATGAAATTAAAGCTCTTGTATAAAATGAAAAAATCCGCTTGAGGTTTTACCTTAAGCGGTTTTTTAATCAAAACCGTTGATTTTTAAAAAATGTTGTGGTATACTAAGTGTAAGACATAATAATTAAAAAGAGGGTGCTTGGATGAGAGGTAACATAAAATCAATGGCAGCAGGATTAATAATCGGAGTTGCTATTTCAGGGTTAACAGCCTTCGCCTTAACAGGCGAGGTACAGAAAACGCTTAATTATAATGACATTAAAATTGAATTGAATGGTGAAGCATTAATACCTGTAGATGCTGATGGAGCTTATGTTGAACCATTCACAATTGATGGAACAACATACCTTCCCGTAAGAGCAGTTGCTTCTGCATTGGGTCTGGCAGTTGACTGGGATTCTGAAACTTCAACAGTTATTCTGAGCGATAAAACAGCGGACTCGGCTGAGACTGAGAGCGTTATTTATGAAAAAGATGGTGTAAAAATTTCCTATACCGGTTTAAAAGTATTCGAGGAGTATCTTGCATATAATCTTCTTATAGAGAACAATTCCGATAAAAACGTTTTTATACAGGGTTACAGCGTTTATGCTGACGGTTTTGCAATGGGAGATAATGCCACATTCGGTGGAGAAATTGAAGCAGGAAAAAAAGCGGCAAAAGTCATAGATATCAGGAAATATCATTTGGAGAACAGCAGCATAGATACAGTAGAAACTTTGGAATTTGTTTTGAGAGTAGACGGTAACGAAAGCAAAGTCGTTTTTAATCCGTAGTAATCTGAGGTTCAAATCCTGTTACAGCCTCAGAATAAAAAAACACAACCACCGCAAAAGCGATGATTGTGTTTCTATGGTGCGGATATTCTTATAGGATTTAATTGTAAATGCCGTAAAATCAAGGGTTTTAGACGGTTAAAATAAGCACTTATCCTCCTAAAAACAAAAAAAGTGGCGAGGAAATTCCCCGCCGTTCGGTGGACCAGGGCTTTTCAGCCAGCCCAAAAATCAAAATAAATAATTACAAAACAAAATCGCTTTGCGATTTTGCACCTCACTTCTTCACTATTACATATTACTTATTACTTCAAATCGACAAGGTTGATTTGAGGGAATAGGTAAGAGTGAATAGGTAAAAGGTAAAATCGACAAGACTCGTTGGAATCTTGTCGATTTTGGTCGGAGTAACAGGATACAGCCGCTACGCGTCTTGCGTGCTTGTCGACCCAAGCCTTACGGCTTCGGTACCCGACTGCGCACCAAAAACCTGAAAAACTTGCCACCGGCAACTTTTTCTAAACGGTTTTTGCCTCCCTGAGGTTCAAATCCTGTTACAGCCTCAGAATAAAAAAACACAACCACCGCAAAAGCGATGATTGTGTTTCTATGGTCGGAGTAACAGGATTTGAACCTGCGACCTCTTCGTCCCGAACGAAGCGCGCTACCAAACTGCGCTATACCCCGAAATATTAATACCTTAATATTTTACCATATTTTATTGCAATTGTCAATAAAAAATAAATTTATTTTTGAAATTATTATAAGCAAAAGGAGGGGATGGACATTTTTACAAAAACAGCTGACAAAATTGCAGAGTTTCTTAAGGTAAGAAAAACAGATAACAACTTTGTTTATGTAATAAAAAGCCTGATAAACCGTTTTGATACTCACAATGTTGCACAAACAGCGGGCCAGTTCGCTTTTTTTACAATGCTTTCCATCTTTCCGTTTATAATTTTCTTGAATGCGCTTATAGGAAGCATGGACCTTTCGGGTGCCTTGGTTACCGAAATACTGACCGAGGTTTTTCCGAAACAAATTGCAGAACTTATAGGTACTTATATTGATTATATCAACGAGCTGGGCAGCGGCGTGGGTGTACTTTCTGCCGGTGTGCTTGTTGCGTTGTTTTCGGCTTCAAAAGCGGTAAGGTCGCTGAGCATTACCATAAACCTCGCTCTTGGTATAACCGAAAAACGCTTTTTCGTTTCCCGGATAATCATGTCGGTTTTTCTTACCTTCTTCCTGGGAATTGTCATTTTGTTCGGGCTGGTTGCCGTAACTGTGGGAAGAGAATGGATATACCGCATAATTTTGCTTATTGATATACCTGTTTCCTGGATAGACGGCATCAGCATAGGTAAATGGCTGATAGTTTTTGCGGTTTTTTTAATTATGCTCATTCTGGTTTACTGGATAATTCCAATACGCAGAGTAAAGCTCCGCAGTGTACTTCCGGGTGCGGTTCTGGCAATTAGCGCAAACTTTCTGCTGACTTACGGATACGCTATATATGTGGAATATTTCAGTAATTTTTCCATCCTTTACGGTACAATGGGTGTGGTTCTTCTCCTTGCTTTGTGGCTGTATCTTATGGGTATATTCATTATAATGGGTGCAGAGCTTAATGGTGCACTCCAGGAAAGAAAATATTTTCTTGCCTCACGGGTTACTGAAAAAAACAAAAAATAAAAACAACAAAAATTTCTTGTTGATTTTTTTCTTTTTTTGTGGTAAAATAGTTTATGTAAAAGAGAAAATAATCCTGCTTTATTTGCGAAGCCGTTTTAACTTAAACCAACATTAACTCAACGGGAAACCACCTTCGGGTGTGGCGTACATGCCCCCGTCCGATTTTTTCGGGCGCAGCGTTTTTTTCGCAGGGGACTTATAAAGCACCTGAGTAATTACCCACCTGCTAACCGCAGGTTTGAGTTGAACGGGCAGGCGGTACGGCGGGATATTTTACAAAAGATAAGGTCCTCTCTGCTTTTGCAGGGAGGATTTGTTTTTTAGGGGAACAAAGGGCTGTTCTGCACCTTGGTTCCTTTTTGTTGACATAATGCAGTGGATAGGTTATAACAAAATTAAGAGGAATATAAAAGATAATGTGACGATGGTGGCAAAATTGTGTTCCCATTGTCATCCGCTCCGATGACACTCTGTCACGCAAAAATATTCAAAAAAAGGACAAATTATGTAAAATTATCGAAAAAAAGTAAAAAAGACTTGACGTTTATATAAAATGGTGTTATAATAAAATTACAAAAAATGGAAAGGGATGATTTTTTGAAAAAAATATTGTTAATTGTTTTGTGTATAACACTTTGCTTTAGCTTCTCCGCAAACGCCGTAAGTTCTGCGGAAACTGTTGAGAACAATTTTTATTTCTCATATAATAATGTTATACACGAAGAAGGGTTAATCGGCGGAGAAACATTGACTGTTTCGAACTATGTTGGTAATAATTGCGGTAGAAATAAAAATGTGATACTGTACGCAATTTTGTATAATCAAAATGATATACCGATATTGGTTGAAACAATACAAGATGTGGTGTTGGCTGATTCTACAAAAATTGTTGAGGTAGAAATGAATTTGCCATTGAACTGCGATGGGTGTTACGTTAAAACCTTTATGTGGGACAGCGGAGTTTTAACAACTCTGTCAAAATTTGTTGTTTTTGGCTTAGAAACAGATTATTCAGATGATATGTCGGGGGCAGAGTTTATCGATTACAGAAAAACCTTAAAAGGTAGTGTTAGCGAAAGCACTGATGTTGATTATGTTAAGTTTATTCCTCAGGAATCCGGAATTTACTTTATTTCGGAGAAATTTTTGCAAGGCACAAATATTACCATTTATAACTCTGAAGGCGGAGTGTTGGCAAATAAAACTATAAACGAGGGAAATAATCCGTATATAATGGTAACACTCTCTTCAAATAACGAGTATTATATTAAAATATCAAATACAAAACAAGCAGAATATAGTATAAATATAAATTGCGCTAAGTCTTTGAGTGAGTATTATCAAAGTAATAATAAATATGAGGTTGAAATTGAGGGGAACGGCACCGGAGTGTATGTTACAGCGCTTGACCTTTCATCAAATTATTATGTAAAAAATAACGGAAATCAATCAATTGTTTCGGCTGTAATGTATGATGGAAGCACTGTATACCCGGTAAACAATAACGAGTTGATAGTCCTTCCCGGCTACATTGATATTTACTTGATTTTAACCGGCGAACCACAGAATGTTGATACCTATATATTCATACCAAGAATAATTGAATCGGCTAATGGGCTTGAAGGAGGTCTTGCGGTTCTGAATGCGGGTGCACCCGAAACTGTAATTATACAAAGCAACGAAACTAAAACTTATAATCTGAGTGTTATATCACAATATGATATTACGGCAGTGTTGTATGACGAGGCAGGAAATGTTGTTGCACAGTATACAGGAAACGAGGAACAGGTAAGGTTTAAAAGTGCTTTTGAGTTTGAAGCATATGAAGCTTATTATTTGAAATTAACGAGCAACAACAGTGAGTCCGATATGGTAAATTCCGCTACGGTTTATTTAGAGGAACCACTGGAATTGATATCTATTGAATAGGAGGTCGAAATGAATGAAGAAGATTATAACTCTTGCTGTTTTGGGTGTATATTTACTTTGCGGATTAAGTGTTTCAGCTGATGAAATAGCAGAGGAAGTTTCTGAGAATGCCACAGGCCTTATAGAGATGACAGATGAACAATGGGATAGGTTTAACGCAACATTACCAATGATAGTAAATGTGCTGCCAAATGAAATCGCATTGAACCGATTAACAAATTCCGAATCCTATGACATTATGACATTATCAGAAGAAACGGATATAAATATAGAAACTGCTGCGCTGGGGGAAGAATTAATATACTCTTATCCGGGGCAAAATAGTGCCGGGGCAACCGGAACAGCAGAATTTCCGTTGAGTGATGAAGTTGATGTTAGTGAGTCTCTGACTTTTCCGCCTATTGGTAACCAAGATACAATAAATTCTTGTGTGGCGTGGTCTTTAGGGTATTATCAGTTAACAAACAACAATTGTGTTGTTCGTGGATTGTCTGCAAAAGATTCAAGCGGGAATGCAATAAAAGAAAACATTATGTCGCCGGCTTTTATATACGAATTGGTTAATGGTGGAATAGACAATGGGGCATTTTATGATGAGGCATGTGCTGCAATTTTGAATTATGGGTGTCCCGATAAGGAATCTTATTCAAAAACACTAACATCTTCGAATTTAAAAAAATGGTGTACAGATAATGAAATATGGAATTTGGCATTGTATAATAAACCGCAAAAAATAACATATGGAGAAATAGAAGTTCACGAACCGGTTACTGCTGAAACAGAAGGCGTTGTTAATATTAAAAAAATATTATCAAATGGATATGTTGTTACAGTTCCAACATTTGTAAATTCCTTTGTAATTACAAAAAAAACATCATCGGGTGAATCCGGCTGCAGATATATGAGAGATACATATCGTGGTTCACATGCAATGACGGTTGTTGGCTATGATGACAGTTTTTGGGTTGATGTAAATAATAATGGTAGTGAAGACACTGGTGAAATAGGTGCATTTAAGGTAGCTAATTCATGGGGAAAAAATGATTCCGATTTTACAAATGGATATATTTGGATACCTTATGATGCCTTGGGAATAGAAAGTGGAGTATCAGGAGTGTCAACATCAAGAGAATCTTTGTTTAAAAATTATTATTTTATAGAACCCAAAAAAGAATATACCCCGCTTCTTGTGGCAAATGTTGAACTGACTACTCAAAAACGTAACCAAATAGCAGTTCGCGTTGGTGTATCGGATACAAACAATACAGAACCAACGGAAATAATAGGTGTGTCTGGTGAACATAAAATTGCATTTAATTCGGCAGCTGAAAGTTTATTACATACACAAGAAGGGTATACATTACTAGATAAAAGTTTTAAAAATACATCAGAAGAGGAAACTATCGTTGTTCCGTTTGATTTGACTCCTGTAATTACAAAAGCATATGGAAATGTTGGAAGAACAGAAAATTCAGATATCCGGATATATATAGAAGTTACGGATACAGTTAATGATAATAGTAATATTACGTTAGGTGATGTGACGATTACGGAACCGATTACCGGCAAATCAACTGTATGTACAGATGTCGCTGACAAGATAACGAATAATAACAGTGTTATCAAAACAGTGGATTTAAAAATAACACCTTTTCTGGTACACAGTGAAGAACAAGATATAGAGTTGACATTTAATAATAATATCTTTGCAGGTTCGACTGGAAACAATATATATTGGCTAAAGAATAACAACATCTCCTACCCGATTATTAATGAATCTATGTTTGTTTCAAATAACACAATAACCCTTACGCCGCCAAATAATAAATATACTTATGAAACAAAGTATGAATTACACATAAGTGGCAATTTAAAAACAATGGGCGGAAACTTGATGCAAAATGAAAAAATAGTGTTAATTTATGCTTTGGGTGAATTCTATCAGTATTAATGCGACGGGAGGAATAAGAATGAAAAAGATATATTGTTTTTTGATTTGTACCATTTTGTTAACAAGTGGAATTTTGGTCAATGCGAGTAGCGAGGAGGTTTATTCGTACAATTCCAATAATGAACAGTGCGGGAGATTTGAAATTAGAGTTCAATCAAATGATACAGAGTTGATTTTTTCGGAATATAGTGAAATATCCGAGAATAAAAAAGAAACAGCGTGCGAAAATGCCTTGCCGTTGGAAAATTATGTACTTTTTGATATCAAGTCAGAAGCGGGAACATATCCTGAGGTTGATGATGTGAGTTTTAGTTTGGAGTTGGACAATAATCATGGTGGCGGACACAACAATGCGGCATTGGGGAAGGATTACAGAGTGCTATACTTTACTGACGATATTACGGTAGAAGATGTTTCGGCAGACATAATAAGTAACAGCATATACAATGTTAGCGTTGAAACAGACAGATTGGGAACTTATGCAGTTTATTTTAATCCCGATGCATACAAAGTTGTTTTTTATTCCGATTATAACATTGATGAGGATTATAATGAAACCGAAGTGGTATATGCTGAGATTAATGATCTTGCAGCTGAAGATATTATAGAGTTTCCTGAGTTTCCTGAAAAAGAAGGATATGTTTTTGCAGGATGGAAAACATTTCGCGGCAACGGCATATATTTTTTAGAACCGGAAACAGGCATTACAGCAAGACATTGTGGTCATTATTATGCATCGTGGATTGCTGAAGATGAATATGAACCGATAACCATTTCGACCACGACCGAAGGAAAAATTAAATACGGAAAAGAAAATGGTAAAAAAATCAAGCTTACCACAAATTACGGTACCTTTATCGAGGATTTACCCACAGAGTGGAGAAACAACTATGAGGCGGCTACCGACGAAAATGTTAAGGAAGAAATATTAAATGAGTGGAAAGGATATTGGAATATATCAGGTAATGATGAGCTTCTTGTCGAAAGTGTTGAGAGAATAGATGACAAGACGGTTGAACTTACTCTTTCGGGAAACAGTAGGAGTGGTGGTTCGCAAATATATATTGGCTTTGCTTCTGAATTTTTACTGGATGAAATAGAAACAAATGGAGAAATAAATGACGGCAGATTAATAAAAATGGATGAAAATGGTATTAAAGCAAGTATGTACTATTCGGATAATACTGTTTCGTTAAGTAAAACCGTTTCATCCGGTGGTGGTTCAAGTACCGTTCTTGTAGGCTTTGAAACAAACGGCGGTGAAAAGCTGGATAATCGCAGATATGCCTGGGGAGAGAAAGCGGAGCTGCCCGTTCCTGTTAAAGATGGCTTTGTTTTTGAGGGTTGGTATACCGACAGTGAGCTTACACAAAAGGCAGATTCAAAGTTTAAACAGTCTGCAACTCTTTATGCAAAATGGGAGCCCGAAAACAAAGAGGAAAATCAGCTTATAATGTTTGTGGGCAAGGACAGTGCGAAAGCATTCGGCAAGGAGGTTAACGGCAATGCACCCGTTGTAAATTCAGGTAAGCTTTACCTTCCGTTGCGTTTTGTTGCAGAAAGCTTTGGCGGAAAGGTTGAATGGAACGGCGATAACAGGCAGATAACCGTGACATACCTTGATAATTCTGCAGTGATTGACCTTGAAAATATGACCGCATCGGCAAATGGCTTTACAGTAAATGCGGAAGGTGAACTGTTTGTAATAAACAGTGAGGGCAGAACCTACATTTCGGCGGATTTCGTAAATAAGGTGTTAGGAAGCATTATAACATTTGATGCAAAAACCAATAAAGTGGTAATCGAAAAGTAAAATTAGGAGAAAGATAGTATGCTTAAAAATATAAAATATATTTTTGTGTGCGTCTTTGTTTGTATAATATTAGGCGTTGGTTGTTCTATGGCATTTGCCGAAGAAACTTCTATCGAAACATATTCGCTCTCTGTTACGGATATAAGTTATGAGGTGTCTGAAAATAATTCGGATTTATTGATTTTAAATCTGACTTGTGACAGTGATGAAAATATTACGGACGTAATAGTAACGATAACTCCAAGAGATGACGATACACTGATTTATATAAATCAGTTTGAAAAAACAAACGAGGACATATATGAATGTCATATCAGCAAAAGCGAAATGATGACAAAATTGAATGTTATGCAGCTTGAAAATGCAGAAATCACAATTAATGTGGGTTCAAATTTGTATGAGTTACCGATAAATTGCTTCTATTCATTTAATGAAGCTGAGTATCATAATATTATTTTTGAGAACTATGACGGGACTGATATACTCAGACATTATATGAAGGAAGGAGATTTACCGTCTGTAAACAGTTCTTTGTTTACAAAACCTGATGAAGGAAGGTATTGTTACATTTTTTCCGGATGGGTGCCTGAGATTTCAAGTGTGGAAAGCGATATTGTATATACCGCACAATTCACAAAATCAGTAAGAGAAACTCAGTATTCCGGGAAATGTGGCGAAGCGGATTGGTTGTTCTATGAAGATTGTGGCTTGCTTGTCATAACAGGTAGCGGAATTATGGATGATTTCTGGGGCTACGGTTTGGATGGTGAAAGTCCTTGGGACAATCTAAGAGATAATATAAAACAAATTGAAATTGATTCAGGTATTACTTATATTGGTTATGCCAATTTCTATGGCTTACCAAATCTTGAAAAAGTTGTTATAGCTGAAGGTGTTACGGAAATTAATGCAGAGGTTTTTGAAGATTGTACAGCATTGGAAGAAATACATTTACCTAAGTCTGTGGAAACAGTTTGGGAGATGGCTTTTTATGGATGTACAAGGTTAGATAGAGTGTATTATGGAGGAACTTCTGCAGAATGGAATCTGATAGATTTTACGGAAGATAACGAGGCACTTTCATCTGCCGATTTGATTTGTGAGGGAGATGGTGTTAACATTACTGAAATTCTTCCTCTCAGAACTCACAGAGTTGAGTTTAACAACGATACAAAGACAATTACGGTAAAGGCTCTTAGCGGTAATGCCACAGCCGGTATCGGTATTGTAACCGAAGAAACCTCAACCTGGTCAGTAAACGATGAGGATAAAACACGCCTTGGTCTTGTTGTTGCAAACTCAAGTGCTCTTGACGGTGCACAGGTTGTTGTTGCAAAACAGGAAAAAGGTATGGAACAGTCTTTTGAGGTGGATATTACTTGCGGTACAAAAACCGAAACCTACACCGTAAACCTTGAATTCATAGACGAAAGTCTTATTAACTTTACGGATGTTTTGGGAGTGCGCATTGTTTCATATGATGTGAACTATGCATCGCACAAAATCAACCTTATGGCGGATAGGTACAGCACAGTTTCTTTGTCTGCCGGTTTTGGACTTGTGCTCCCTGAAAATGTTTCCGCAGAATATACATTGCTTGAAACAACCGATGGCGGAACAACTGTTTCAAGACCTACAACCACTGCATACACAAGCACATACCTTGGTATGGAAAGCGGATATTACGGAGCAATGCCGGTTCGTGTTATGCCTATGTCAAATGGTGTTACTCAGGTGACGGAAGCTGTACTTACAAACACCGTGCTTGGTGAGTCCATTACATGGACAATCAACCTGATGTTCCGTGACCCTGCACATGAGGGGGATGTTGATATTTCTGAGCTTATAGGTCTGAGAACAACCTCGGCTACCTTTGACAACGAGGCAAAAACCATTACGCTTGTCGCACCTTCGAATGTATCAAGTGCAGGTTGTACCGCTATATCCGATAATCCCTCGACGGTAAGGCAGTTTACTGCAGAATCGGGTATGAACCTGGCTTATGGCACTCTTGATGGTGAACGATATGTTGTAGCTTACAAGTCTTATGGCGCAACACAAACCTACAGAGTTAAGGTGTTTGGCGGTGAGGACGGTTATGAATACAGCTGGTACACCGTGACTATTACCTTTGAGGATGCACCGTTAACCATGAATATGGATTCAAATGCCACTCTTGGCGGAGAAATGTTTGAAATAAACTCCACAGAAGAAGTTGAGCTTGAAGAAGTTGTCTGGGTTGATGACTACGAAGCAAGCCTCGAAGAGATACCACAAAATTTAGTTTGGAATGAAGAACTTTTGGATTTCGTTCCTGCGGAATAAGAAAACACAAGGCGGATGCTTCGGCATCCGCTTTGTTTATAAAAAAAGACAGGGGACGGTTCTGTGTCCTGGATATTTGCGGTTGAGGTTCCTTTCGTCTTTTTTCTGCCGTAATGCTCCTATAGTTTGTGGGAATGGCGAAATGGGGCTTGCTAAAATATAGGTTGAATTTTATGAAAAACAGAAGTATAATATAAACATAAAAAAGATTGAGAAGCCGGAGGGTGAACAATGCTGAAGAGTAAAGTTATATTATCAGGCGGTGTTCCGAAGCTGTATATAAATGAACGCCCGGTAACCGCCATGGCATATACAACATATTTTCCCGAAAGAAGCAGACACGAGGATTTTATAAAGGCAGGATACCGTATTTTTTTCGTGAATATCAGCTTTACTGCAAGACCCTTCAACAGTATTACCGGTTTCAGCTCATTCCGGGTAGGGGTTTTTGATAATCCACGGGAAGAAAACTATTCGGAATTTGAAAAGGCTGTGGAGGATATTTTGAGCGTCTGTCCCGATGCGATTATTTTTCCGCGTATATATGTCAGTATGCCAAAGTGGTGGACGGACGCGAATCCCACCGAGGTAACAGCTACCGTTAACGGCGGATACAGAGAATCGTTATATTCTGAAAAGTTCAGAAAAGACGGCGCAGAGATGCTTTCAAAGCTTATTCAACATATAAAGAATTCAAGTTACGCCCATGCCGTTGCCGGGTGGCAACTGTGCGGAGGGCAGACCCAGGAATGGTTTCACCATGGGTTAAATGACGGTTTAGGTGCGGCGGCACAAAAACCCTACGGCAAATGGGTGGAAAAAACCTTCGGAGAAAAAGTGGCTGTTCTTCCTGAGGCAGAAGAGTTTATTTATAAGGACCGGGCGCGGAATCTTAATGAAAATGCAAAAAGATACGCCCTTTTCAGCAGTATTGGAATAGCACGGACTCTGGAATTTTTTGCGGAAACCGTAAAAAAAGAGACGGGGCATTCGCAGGTGGTGGGGGCTTTTTACGGCTATTCCTTTGAATCCAATGACACAGTAATGTTCGGGTCTCACGCCTTGAGAACATTGCTTGATTCCCCCAACCTGGATTTCTTTTCGGCTCCAAATGCTTATCTGAACAACCGTGCTTTGGGTATTGACTGGGCAGATATGCTTCCGGTGGATTCGGTTAAGCATCACGGCAAGCTTTGTTTTATTGAATGTGATATACGGACAAACCTGACCAAAGCCATTCAGGAAGCCCGTCCGGGAGAATATCCTGACGATATATACCGCACAGCAGACGGTAAATCGGTATGGTCAGGACCGCCTACTGTTGAGCTTTCCGTTGAGGCAATCAGGAAAAGCTTTGCCCATCAGCTTACAAAAGCATCAGCTATATGGTGGTTTGATATGTGGGGCGGATGGTACGATGACCCTGCTATGATGGATGAACTGAAAAATATGAGGGAAATATACGAGATGTATGCCGGAGGAAAAGAAGCACTAACGCCTGAGGTGGTGTTCTTTGCTGATGAACAGGCATATTCCCGGATGTTCAGCAAATCTCCTCAGCTGAGGAATATGCACCACACAAGGGTGGCTATGGGAAACACCGGTGTGCCCTATGATTCCTGTATGGTTGAGGATGCAGAAAAGGTACTCCATAAATACAAGGCGGCAGTTTTTCCAATGCCTGTTCCCTCGGAAGAAGGTATCCGTGCAATGGAGCTTTGCGGAAAAATGGGAATACCTTTCATTTCAGCAAGCGAGGAGCATTATGCATTTTCGGTTGAGGAAATAAAACAATTTCTGAAAAGTACGGATGTTCATTTTTACACAAATGAAAATGATGTTGTGTATGCCGGCAACGGGTTCGTGGGCTTGCATACCGCAACAGGCGGAAAAAAACAGATTTTTCTGCCTTGCAAATGTAAGGTTTTGGCTGTTTTTGGCACTGAGTATGAGGCCTCTGTAACCGATGTAATACAGTTTGAATTGAAAGAAAATACAACGGTCTTGTTTAGAGTAGAATCGGTACAAAAAGGCTGAAGGGGGACAATAAAATGGGCAGAATTGAATTAACAGATCATATCCGAAGAAAAATCGGAGCTCTGTTTATGGTGGGAGTTCCTGATGAAGGTGTAACAAAAGAATATGAAGCAGTTTGTGATGAGTACTTTATTGGAAATTTTTGCCTGAATGCAAAACACGCGGAGACTATCGGGAAAATATGTTCAATAACCGAATCGTTAAGAAAAACGGCAAAAAAAACACAAAACGAATATCCTTTTATCGCTATAGATCAAGAGGGTGGCTGGGTAACAAGATTTTATGAGGGTGCCGGTATGATTTCCGGTGCCATGTCCTATGCTGCATCGGGAGCAGATGAAGATAAAATGTTTGAGGTTGGAAGAAAGCTGGGCAGAATACTGCATGCATTGGGATGTAACGTAAATAATGCACCATCTCTTGATGTAAATCTGGATTCTGATAACCCAATTATCGGTACAAGGTCATATGGTGACAGCCCGGAGCAGGTAATAAAGCTTGGGGTAAGCTTTGCAAAAGGGTTAGAAAGTGCCGGAGTTATTGCAGCGTGCAAGCATTTTCCGGGACACGGCAATGTGCATGGAGACACTCATATGCAAGATGTGTTTAACAATTCTGACGAGGATTTTTTAAATCAGAATGATTTTGCGACCTTTAAACGGGCAATAGATGAAGATATTGGTGCAGTTATGACCGCACATGTTATCTTCCGTAATTTGAGTAGTGAGCCGGCAACTGTTTCGTATGATATAATAACCGGGCTTCTAAGAAAGAAAATGGGATTTGACGGCGTTGTTGTTACGGATGCAATGGAAATGAATGCTATAAGGAAATCTTATTCTTTTGGCGAAGGCTCTGTAAAAGCGATAGAAGCCGGATGCGACCAGATTTTGCTTTATGCGTACAATCCCGACTTTATTAACGAAGCTTTCCAGGCGGTGTATGAGGCGGTAGAATCAGGGAGAATTACTGAAAAGAGACTTGACGAATCAATTGAACGAATTATAAGACAAAAAGAGAAATATAGTGTTTCATCAGCAATACCGGATGTGGAGCTTGCTGAAATGCTGGTATCTGATGAACGTGCTATTGCCGAAATTTATGAAGATAAATGTAAATCAATAACCTGCATAAAGGATGATGGTATATTATCGGAACTTAAAGATAAAAGGATACTATGCATTGCACCGGACTGGCAACTGCGCAGAGGCGTGGAGGAAGCCAAAAGGGGAGTTTTAAGTTTTTCGGATACCTTTGGTAAAGCATTTGGTAATGCCACGGTTTATAAAATGAATTCAGACACGCCATTATCCTTTGGTGAGAGTTATGATGTTGCGGTAGCTGGTATTTTCAATTTTACTTCAAATCCGGAGCAAGCAGATGTGCTGAACACCCTGAAACAAAAAGGGATTCCGGTTGTAGCTGTCCTTCTTAACTCACCCTACGAGTATAAACATGTCTTGGATTGCAATGCTGTTGTGACCTGTTATGAATATACAGAACTTGCTGTCCGGGCTTTGATTGATGCAATGAAACAAAACAGATTCCGGGGTCACCTGCCGGTGAAATTGATATAATTTTGATAAAAAGGAAATTCCTCTCTGCGGTTTGTGGAGAGGAATTCATCTTTTATAGAAAAAAATCAAAAAAAGGGATTGATTATTTTTTAAATATATAGTATAATTTATTATGTATTATTATGGGTGAATTATATTTACATAAGAGGAGAGATTTTTATGTTATTCGGATACATTCAGGATGTAGGTATTGACCTTGGTACATCATCGGTGCTTGTTTATGTAAAGGGTAAAGGTATTGTTCTGAAAGAACCTTCAGTTGTGGCAGTAAACAGAAAGGGTGAAGCCCTTGCTGTAGGTACAAAGGCTCAGCGTATGCTTGGTAGAACACCGGGCAGCATTATTGCAAAAAGACCTCTTAGCGACGGTGTTATTTCGGATTACACCTTAACAGAAAAAATGCTTAAGGAATTTCTGAAGAAGGTTTGTAAACAGCGCCTTTTCGGACCCCGTGTTGTTGTTTGTGTTCCCAGCGGTGTTACGGAGGTTGAAAAAAGAGCTGTAATTGATGCTACCATTCAGGCTGGTGCTTCAAAGGTAAGGCTTATTGAAGAGCCTATTGCAGCAGCTATTGGTGCAGGTATTGATATTTCCCGTCCCAACGGATGTATGGTTGTTGATATCGGTGGCGGAACAACAGACATTGCTGTTATTTCCCTTGACGGCATTGTTGTCCGTTCCTCCGTAAAGGTTGCGGGAGATAAATTTGATGAGGCGGTTGTTCGCTATGTTAAAAAGAAATACAATGTTCTTATTGGTGAAAGAACTGCTGAAGAACTGAAAATCGGCATCGGTTGTGTTCTGCCCCGTGACGAGGAGTTACAGATGGAGGTCCGCGGAAGATGTCTTCTTACCGGTCTTCCCAAAACCCTTATGATAAATTCTACCGAAATTGCCGAAGCGCTTATTGAAACAGGTATGATGATTGCTGATGCTACCCATGCAGTGCTTGAAGCAACTCCTCCTGAACTTGTTGGTGATATCAGCCAGTCGGGTATAGTGCTTACCGGTGGTGGAGGTCTTATCTGGGGTATGGATATCCTTCTTAAAAAGAAAACAGGCGTTGATGTTTATGTGGCAGAGGATGCTGTTTCCTGCGTTGCAAAGGGAACGGGTATGTCACTTGAATACATTGATAAAATCAATGAGGCGGAAAACAGACGAAAAATAATAGTATAGCAAAATGCTGAAGGCATTTTGCATTAGAAATTTAATGTTTCTTGCCCGTAACGAATGGGCAAGATTTCGCAAAAGCGAAACCACATTAAATTTGAACAATGAAAAAGTGAAAGCCTGACGGCTTTCACTCTTAGAAGTTTGTACTTTTCGCCCGAAAGGTCGGGGCGAAATTTCACCTTATGGTGAAACCGTTACAAACTTTAATATAGCAAAATGCTGAAGGCATTTTGCTGTGAAAAAATGTTTCTTATCCGTAACGAAAAACTGCTTTACGGTATGTCATTCTGAGGTTGCGGTAGCAATCGAAGAATCTCAATAATCAACAAAATGGGCGGAGTGTAACAACTCTGTACAGAAAGTATAAAAGGGAAAAGGTGATTATTATGGCACTCTCTGAAAAACTTAAAGGCACCATTGAAAATGTGGGAGCGGAAAAAAGAAGCATCCCCTTCTGGTCATGGAACGACAAGCTTGACCCTGAGGAGCTTCGCGAACAAATCAGAAATATGAAAAGCGTTGGCATTGGCGGTTTTTTCATGCACGCAAGAGGCGGTCTTCGTACTGAATATATGGGCGAGGAATGGATGCAGTGTATTGAAGCCTGCGTAGATGAGGCAAAAAAACAGGGTATGCATGCATGGGCATATGACGAAGACGGTTGGCCCAGCGGTTTTGGCGGCGGTGCAGTTCTGGAAGTAAATTCCGATTATCACATCCGCTGGATTCTGCCTGAGGAAAGTGAAACCTTCCCTGAAACCGATGAGTTTACCCTTGGTGTTTATGCAATAAACGGCAACAATGCCGAAAAGGTAACTGCTGAAAACGGTGCAGAAAAATATGTTAAGGTGTATTATAAGGTTAACCCCTACTATGTTGACCTTATGAATAAGGAATGTGTAAGAACCTTCATTGAGCTTACTCACGAAAAGTACAAGGAAAGAGTGGGCACAAACGGTGCAATCAAAGGCTTCTTTACCGATGAACCTCAGTATGCTACCGGCAGACTTCCCTGGGGTGTTCATTATCCTATAGATTTCAAGGAAAAATACGGTTATGATATAACCGATAAGCTCGCTCATATTTTCTATGACCTTGAAGGTGCTGAAAAAGTCCGTTACGATTACTGGAACCTTGTGTCGGAGCTTATGTGCGAATCCTTTATGAAACAGGTTGGTGACTGGTGCCGTGAGAACAATATGGAGCTTACCGGTCATATGATGATGGAGGACAGCATTCAAACCCAGATTCGTGCAACCGCAGGTGTTATGCCTACATATGAATATTTTGATGTTCCCGGTATGGACTACCTTGGCAGAAGAACCTCAGACCCATCTCAGCCCAAGCAGGTAAGCTCTGCTGCAGCACAACTTGGTAAGGACAGAACCCTTACCGAAACCTATGCTATGTGCGGTTGGGATGTTTCTCCTGAAGAGCTTAAATGTATGGGTGACTGGCACTATGTTCACGGTATTAACCTTATGTGTCAGCATCTTGAACCCTATACAATGCGCGGCCTCAGAAAACGAGATTATCCGGCATTCCCCTTCCATCAGAATACCTGGTGGAACGAGTACGGCATTTTTAACGAGTATTTTGCCCGTCTTGGTGAGCTTCTCCGTCAGGGAAAAGAAGAAGCAGATGTGCTTTTAATACACGCTATGAAGAGTGCTTATGTTGTTTCAAAAAATACAGATCACGACAAAAACCCCGAACTTATGGCAATCAGCAACAGTAACATAAGAACCTGCCATTATCTTAGCGAAGCAAAGGTTGGCTGGCATTTCGGTGATGAAACATTAATGAGAAAGTACGGCAGCGTTGAAGGTAAGGAAATTAAAATCGGTAAATGCTCCTATAAGAAAGTGCTTATGAGTGAAATGCCTTCAATTGACCGTTCCACTCTTGAAATACTTAAAACCTTTATTGAAAATGGCGGTGAGGTTTACACAACCGGCAACCTTCCCACAATGGTTGAGGGTGTACCCTGCGACTGTGTAAAGGTGCTTCACGACAATGTTAAAAAGGTTGAAATGACTCCCGAAGCGCTTGGCGAGGTGTTTGGTGACCTTAACACCGTGCTTATGGAAAATGCCCGTGATGTTCATGTTATGGTACGCCATATTGACGGTGAAAAGGTTATTTTCCTTTCAAATATTCTGCTTGAAAACGGATATCCTGATGCTGTGGTTAAGGTTAAGGCAGACAAGGTTGCAATTCTTGATATTCTTAATATGAAAACTATTGCTGTTGATTATGAGAAGAAGGGTGACTATCTTGAATTCAAGCTTCCCTTCCTTAAGAGACAGTCATATATCCTTGTAACCGGTGAGGACGGTGAGCCCGTGCCTGCACCTACCGAAATTGTCAAGTTCGAAGGTGAGCTTGGGGTTAAGGATTTCGGTGTAAATGCCATTACTCTTGATTCCTGTGAATATCGCATTGACGGTGGCGAATGGCAGCCAAAGGATGCTATAATTTCTGTTATGAACACCCTTCTTGCCCGTCAGCAGAATTGCGATGTTGAACTTCGTGTAAACTTTGAATATTACGGTAAAAGCCGAGAATTGTTCCTTGTTGTGGAGGATCCCTGGCTGTTTGAAATTTATATGAACGGCAAAAAGGTTCCGGCAGAGGATTGCGGCTGGTGGGTAGATAAAACCTTCCGCAAGCTTAATGTTTCGGGCTATGAAAAACAGGGTATGAACGAAATTATTGTTAAAGCAAAGTTCTATCAGCGCGACGAGGTATACCATGTTCTGTTTGGTGAAAATGTGCTTGAAACAATGAGAAACAAGCTCACTCTTGATATGGAGCTTGAATCCATGTATCTTATTGGTGATTTTGGTGTATATTCAAAAGACCCATACACTCCCGGTGAAAGAAAAGCATTGTTTACCGAAAACAACT
Source organism: Clostridia bacterium (assembly GCA_045546415.1). GTDB lineage: Bacteria > Bacillota > Clostridia > RUG12999 > RUG12999 > RUG12999. The sequence goes on from JAZQCS010000088.1 coordinate 42,206, forward strand.
TTGTAATCAAACCGGCACCCGAAACAATTACCCGCGGAAACATTGTTGACCAGGGCTTTGCATTCTATCTCGGTAAGCTTACCCTTGAAAAGAAGGTAAACATTGAAAATCCTGAACACGCATTGCTTGACCTTGGCACTCCTAAGTGTTCGGATATTATTGTAAAAATAAACGGTCACGAGCTTGCACCAAAGCTTTGGGGACCCTGGACATTTGACCTGAGCGGATATGCCGTTAAGGGTGAAAACACCATAGAGGTTACTCTTTGCGTAAGCCCCCGTAATCTTCTCGGTCCTCACCACAGAGCAGACGGTGAAAACTATTACATTCATCCGAGAAGCTTCGGAAAAGAGGGTGGAATAGAAAACTGGCGTGACGGCTATTGCTTTGTTTACGAAGGTTTTGAAGATTAATATTAAAAATGCCTTACAGAAACGCCACAACCAGGTAAGGCAGTTTTGGTTTTGAAGCCATATTTTTAATTTATACTACATCAAAAAATCCCGTAATACGGCAGTATTACGGGATTTTTGTTCTTTGTCTAAATATAAAAATCTGATATTCAAAACTGCT
>JAZQCS010000089.1:0-3278 GCA_045546415.1 Clostridia bacterium
TCTTGTCTGTACATAGAAATAAATATCACTGCCGTTAATTGAAACCTTTGCGTGGTCAATATCGTTTCTGCCGGTGGTGTTCACATAGGTTTCGGGTCCCTGGTTTGCAGGAGAGTTACGGTGTGTTGTATCGTAAATGAAGTCGCGGTATTCCGGACCTACTGTGCTCCACTGATTCATATCACCATCCATATCAATTGCCTTTGCACCGAACGCCGCAGGAATGGGAGTAGAGCCCTTATACTGACGCACATGCTGTACGGTCTGGTAGTAATAGTTATCACCAAAACCGCCCTTCATGGGCTCTAAGTCTCTGCTGAATTCAGGGTTGAAGCAGTCAACATAGTAATGCTTGAAGGCAAGTCTGCCATCGGGAGAGGTTTCCTTAGCCACATAAGTATTGGCAATGAATTCACCGCTGTCTTCCCATCTGCCTGCTGTCCATTCATTCCAGCCGGTAAGCATAACAACCGTGGGGTCAAAGGTGTGCGCTGTTTCCCACTGTTTTTCAAAAGCAACACCAAGGGGTGTGGTTTCAAGACCGAATTCAAACTCGCCCTTTCCGTTGGTAATCTGTCCCATTTCGGATGTCCAGCTTCTGCCTCGGCTGGAGCTTGCGTGAAAACCACAAGCAACGGTAACCTGTTCAATTTCGCCCTTGAAGTTTCTGCCGGGTTTTTGTGGATCTTCCGCAATCCAGGGCCATTTACCCACACCGTCTCCGGTCCATCCGTTGAACGCCCAGGAGTAACGGGTTGTGAAATAATCACCCAGCCCTGCCTCTTCTATCTGATCGGCACGACCAAGGAACAGAGGCTTACCCTCATAATAGAACCAAAGGTCATCGTACTTGCCATCCTTATAAAAATCGTACCACATATTTGTGATTTTATTGGGGGTAAGGCTTGCATTGTCACCCATAAAGAACACAACAGAAGGGGTCATTAAGCCTTCCTTACGCATCTGCTTGTAAACATCCAGAATCTTTTTGGAGGTTGCCGAATAGATACTGCTGTTTGAGGTATCAAAGAAAATGAAATCCACGCCGGAGGCAACAAGCATCTGTGCGTGCTTGCGAATTACCCACTCATCCTCTGTTCTGTAATATCCGAAATAAGGCTCGCCCCAGTAATGGCCGTAGCCCTTTGCACCCTGTGCCATAACCTCCCAGAGCTTTTCGGCACCGCCCTCCATATAAGCTTTGTTGTGGTCGTAAAGCTCACCGTTTACGCCCTGATGCCAAAGGAAATAGAACATACCTACATATTTGTCCTTTTTAGGAATGCTTGTTTCTACTGATGTGGGAGTTTTTCTGCCAAGGTCATCGGTTGCCACCCAGGTATCGTAATGAACATCACGGTAGTTCATAGGGTCGGGAGCACCCTCTTCATAAACAATATCCCTTGAGAACTTAAACCAGTCTATGGAAGCGTTCCCCTTCACAAAACAGATATAAATTTTGTGAGAACCGGTAACCGGCTTTAAAAGGTTAAGCTTTGTGGTTGTCCAGTCATTGTCATAGGGTGAAGGAAGGGTGCCTTCCGCAATAATTTCACCTTCAGCTGAATCAAGACGCATCTGAAGGTATGGCCATGTACCGGTTCCGCGGTACTTAAGCTCAACGCTTTTTACTTCACCGTTTCCGAAATCCATAGCCTTGTAATGCATGGGAGCATTACTTGCCAGAGATGCGCTTTTACCGCCGTCGGGCGTTTCGTCAATAATGGATTCATCGTTATTTACAAGAATTTCCGCTTCAATTGTGTCCCATATATTCTTAGGACGGGGAGCTTCTATGTAAGGCCGCGGAATATCGTCATTTGAAGCATATGTTCCTTCGGAAAGCTCAACATAATCTATATAGAACTGCCAGCCTGCCGAGCCCTGATAAGAGGCAATACGCACGGTATTGGCACCTTTCACTACGGGGATAATCAAATCTACGGTCTGGTATCTGCCCCACTTACCGTTGGCATTGTTTTTCCATTCCATAGCAAGACCGCCTTCGGTAACATTGTCCTCCATATTTACAAAAATCATAGCCTTTACGGGCTGATTTGTCAGATGAGCATGGTCGTAGCTTATAATCATCTTTTTAAAGCCGGCTTTAGAGGAATTGAAAGTGATTTTCATACCGCCGGCACCTTTTACCGAATCTGTATACTGAATTCTGGCTCTTTCCTCAAAAAGAAGTGCCGGTGAAAGTATTTCCACGGATTTATCGGTAGCTGTGATTTTTTTCATAACCAGCTTTTCTTCTGCAGAAACAGATGCTGTTATTGCAAAAATCATACATACACACAGTATTAAAGACAAAAATTTCTTCATTTCGCAACCTCTTTTCTTGTTTATCAGTTCAATGCGTTTTCAATCTCGTCAAGAACATATGTGGAGGCTTCCATGTTCTGGGAACCTATGAGAATAAGTCCTCTGGGGTCCCAGATAAGCTTTTTGCCTATTGCCTCGGTCATTGCACGAAGCGGAATAAAGGTTCTGCCGTTAATAACCTGAGCAGGTGCGTCAAGAGGTGTAACTGTACCGTTTACATCAATTTCAGCCTTGTCAATAACAAGCTTTATTGTAGTGCCGTCTTTTTCAACGGTAACTGTCTGTGTTGCCTCGTCCCAGCCAACCTGTGCTCCGAATTTTTCGGAAATGAAGCGTACCGGCACAACTGTTCTGCCGTTAATGATTGTGGGAAGAACATCACCGTTGGTGTTATCAATAAAGGACATTTCCTTGCCTGCAAAGGCTCTGGCACGGTTAACCTTCATAACAACTGTTCCTTCATCAAGAAGGGAGCCAAGCTCTTCGGAATACTTTGTTGTATCCTTCTGTGTGTAGCGGAAATTGAATCTGCCGTCGGGAGCAGCATCACCAAGGTCCATAAACTGCATAATATCACCGGTTTCGGTGGAGTTGTCCGCCCACTTGAAATCGAAATCGGTTTTACCTTCAAGACCAATTGTACCTGCGGAAACCTTTATGTGCATTTCATTGCCATATCTGCGGTACTCTGCTGTACCTGCAACCTGCCATTCCCAGGCGTTATTCTTGTTTTTCTCAACAGAAACCACATTGCCGTTCTGTGCACGGTTAATTACATAGTCGTAGCCTTTCCATCCTGTAGCAGCATTCTGGTCCGCATCAATGTAAAGGTTCATCCAGTTTTTGCCAACAGGTGCTGTGATGTTCTCTCTTGTCTGTACATAGAAATAAATATCACTGCCGTTAATTGAAACCTTTGCGTGGTCAATATCGTTTCTGCCGGTGGTGTT
>JAZQCS010000090.1:0-3558 GCA_045546415.1 Clostridia bacterium
CAAGTCAATGTAAAAAAGGCTGAAATTTTCAGCCTTTTTTTGTATATTATTAATATTTATCTTATGCCGAAATTGTCTTCGGTCATATCCTGAACCCATTCGTAGGAATGAACGGTTTCGGGGTTTTCGCCTGCAATTATAAGACCACCGTCTACCCAAAGAACCTTTTTGCCAAGAGCCTGAGCAATGTCACGCATTGGTACAAGGGTTCTGCCGTTCAATATTACAGCAGGGCTTTCAAGGTTTACCTCGATGCCGTTTGCCACCATTTTGTTTTGACCAACAGTAATGCTGACAAGGTTACCGTCAAGGGAAACTGTGGCTGTACGGGTAGCGTCGTTCCAAGTTACCTCCGCACCAAAGCCTTCCGAGAAGAAGCGAAGGGGAATCATGGTTTTTTCATTTATAAGCTGAGGTGCAGCCTCAAGAGTTTTCTGCTTACCTCCGGCAAAAGCTGTAGTTTTGCCTATTGCCATAATTATAGAGTGCTTGTGCTGATTCAGCTTCAAATCGCTTACAGTTACAGGTTCATCAACAGGTGTTTTGTCATATTCTGTAGTTTCTGTGTAACGGTACGCAAAACGGCCGATAGGTGCGGTGTCACCATTGTTGTACACATCCATAATATCGCCCTGGTTTTGCATATTATCATTCCACTTGAACTCAATGTCAATGAGCTTATCTGTAAGACCGAGCATATCACGGGGAATGCGAATCATCATCTGGTTACCGCTGTATTTATAGGTAAGATTGCCAACAGTTTTCCAGTTCCATCCGTCCTTTGTATAGGAGAGGGTGGTGCTTGTGGCAGATGAAGGATTCTCTATATTCACCGCGAAATCGTAGCCCTCCCAGCCTGTTTTATAGGTGCGGTCAGTATTGATGAAAAGGCGCATCCAGGAGGGGTCTGTATAGCTGGTTAAAGCTTCATTTGTTTTAACATAGAAATAAAGGTTGTCGGCATCGCGGGCTACCTTACTAAGAACAATGTCGTTTCTGCCGGTGTCGTTATAATAGTAATATGCTCTGCGCTGAGAGTAGGAATCACGAGTATCCGTACCTCCTGCATAACCGTAAAAATCCGGTCCTACATCGTCCCATTGAGAGAACGCACCGCCAATACGGATGGTTTTTTCGTCACTTGCCACGGGAGTGGGGGAAACACCCTTGAATTTACGGATGTTTGCCACCATCTGGTAATAATAGTTGTCTTTGAAATCTCCCTTAGTGGGTTCAATATCACGGCTGTATTCATCGTTATACTGGTCGGGGTAAGCACCGGGAACATTCATCCAGGATGTATAATGACCTGCAGTCCATTCGTTCCAGCCGGTAAGGAAAACAAATTTGGGATTCATTTCAAAAGCATTGTCCCATTGTTCCTGAACATTATAACCGTAATATTTGGAATCATCGCTGTAACGGGAAAATCTGTCTTTATAGGTAAAGCTTCTGCCGTATACACCTTCACCGTTCATAGCAGTAAGACCATTGTCGTTACCGTTCATTGCAACGCCTACGCTGACACATTCGTAAGCATATTTGCTGTTTGTAAGGGGAATGTATCCGTGCTGAGGGGCAACCTCAAGCCAGGGCCATTGGTCATTGCGAGTGCTCAATGGACCGCTGCGGTAATCGGGCTGACCCGGACGGAAGGTGAAATAATCTGCAATTTCAGCATGAAGGGCATCGATATCATCATATCCTGTTGAGGCAGAAAGATTATCCGGATAGCCCATAATTACAGGCTTGCCGTTCCAGTAATACCAGGTGTCGCTGTAAAGTCCGGGCTGATACATTGATTGATAAATTTTTCGAAGGTCCTCAACATTATAGTCCATATTGAAGAAGGGGAGAATAAAGGACATTTGAGGAGTCTTAATTCCTGCTTGTCTCATTTCGTGAATGGTTTTTCCAAGGGTCATATAACCACCGGTGAAAGTGTTTGTACCGTTTGTGGTATCAAAGAACAAGCCGTCAACTCCTGCGGCAGATAAAAGCTCCATATGTTTACGCATTACCCAGGAATCCATACCGTGGTAATATCCGTAAATGGATTCGTTCCAGAAACCGCCGTGTTTCCAGCCGGAATAGTTGTAGTCATTTTTTATATCTTCCTCTGTTCCGCCGGTGGTGCGGATATAGTTTTTAATTATCCATTGGTTGTTATGTATTGTACCGTTTGTGGAACCAAGTCTGCCGGGAGTAGCATGCCATGTCCAGTAAAAAATACCTACCTCCCGTTCTTCGTCCCGTGCACCTACTGTTTCATAGCCGGGAAGCTTTCTGCCCATCATATCGGTAGCAGACCAGGTGTCGCTGTATGTATATTGAAGGCTGCTGTCAGGGACGGGCTCAAAATCTGCAAGCCTCTGGTCATAGAAGGAGGTGCCCACTGCTGTTTTGGAAAACTCAAACCAGTCAATAAGGAAACCTATGCCATAGCAGGAAAGGTATACATCGTGTTTACCTGTTATGGTTTGGGTAATGTTGTAAGGAATAGTTTCCCATTGGGCAATCTGATCTCGGTATTCAAAATAAATTTCAGCAATTTTCGGACCGGATTCCGGATTATCAAGCCTTACATGAATTTCAGCACTTTCTGAAGTATTGTTGGAACTTACTCTCATGTTAATTCCTTTTGGAGATGTTGTACCAAAATCTATATCTGCAAATGCGGCAAAAGTGAAGGCGGTTGTTGGCTGTAATGTGGTACTCTGACTTGAAACAGCCATACTATTGCTTTTTAAATCAAAATCCTCTGCCTGAATACGAGTGTAGGCACTACGGGGTGTGCGTTCAATCTGTTCTACAGAATAATTCTGTGATGTTATATAGTCTGCCTCAAGACAGCCTCCCTCTATAATTTCATCGCCTACAAACAGCTTTGTGATTTCGGGGTTATCGGGCTGAGTATATCTCCAGACGCCTACATTCTGAACGGGATTTGTGAAGGTTACAAGGTAAGCACCGCTGTGATCGAAACCTTTCATATGAACAGAAAGTATTGAATTATCGGCAAAATTGGTAAATGTCTGGCTTGCAAGAGGAGTCTGAGCAACAGTTTCATCGTAGGAATTATTCCAATGATAAACAGATATAGTCATAGCGCCAATTGCATCACTGTAGCTGGGACATCTCACTGAATACTTTCTCAGGGAATCCGGAGTTTCAAAATAGTGTGCAAGCCGTTCTCCCGACTTAAGCTTGATTGCAGTATGAAGACTGGAATCGTAATCGGCAAAGGAAAACCCGGTTTCATTTAATGGGATTGTAACACGCGCCTGAGCTGCGTACCCGCCGAAACACAACAATGTAGCAATAATAACAGAAAGAATTTTTTTCAATTAAATTTCCCCCTTGGTAAAAATATATATTGTGAATTATCTTAATAAAATACATAATAATCTATCATATATTATACAACAAAGCACGAAAAAAATCAATAGAAAAAAGGCTGAAATTTTCAGCCTTTTTTTGTATATTATTAATATTTATCTTATGCCGAAATTGTCTTCGGTCATATCCTGAACCCATTCGTAGGAATGAACGGTTTCG
>JAZQCS010000091.1:0-2906 GCA_045546415.1 Clostridia bacterium
CGGTCAGCTAAAAAGCGAATTTAATTTAGCTGTTTCGGCAGAAACAATTTAGCTATTGCGGAGCAATAATTTCGCTTTGCACGAATGTGCAAAATTTAGCTAAATCACTTTGCATCTATATTGTTCTGCCTTGCCAAAAAATCCCCTCAGCCAAACGGCTTGAGGGGTTTTTTGTATATTTCATCGCGGACTCGAACCCTGAGAGGGCATTGCCGGGCTGCTTGCAGTTCATCTTTAGAAAAATGTGCAGGTACATCCGTCACCATGCGAGTGTACTGAAATGCAAAAAAATCACAAACACCTGAAAAAAAGTCATATGATTGGTTTTTTTTGTCTTTTTTTTGACAAAAATTCAAAAAAACTGTTGCAAAACAAAAAAAAGTAGTGTATAATACAATAGTGTTTTATATGGCAATGTGTCACAATTTAACAAACCAACTATATTGCTTTAAAACTCCAGGGAGGGAAAAAAATGGAAAACAAAATCAAAAAAATAGGTATCCTTACCGGCGGCGGAGACTGCCCCGGTCTTAATGCGGTTATTGCCGCAGTTGTTAAAACGGCCGTTACAAAATACGGCTTAGAGGTAGTTGGCATTAAAAACGGCTACCGTGGGCTTTTCCTCGGTGGTGACCAGATTGTTCCCCTTGATGCTTACGATGTGGGTAACATAATAGCCCGTGGCGGTACAATTCTTTATAATTCCAACAAGGACAACCTGTTCAAATATCCCCGTCGTAACAAGGACGGTTTTGAAAGGGATGAAAACGGCAAGATTATTTATGACAATTTGTCACATGTTGCCGTTGAAAACCTTAAAAAAGAAGGCATTGACGCTCTTGTAATTATCGGTGGTGACGGTACTCTCACCTCCGGCCGTGACTATGCAAGACTTGGCGTTCCTGTTGTTGGCGTACCCAAAACAATTGACAATGACCTTAACTCTACCGATAAAACCTTCGGTTTTGACACAGCGGTAAGCCGTTGCGTGGAGGCCGTTAAATGCATTAATACAACCGGTATTTCTCACCACAGAGTCATGATTCTTGAAGTTATGGGCCGAAGTGCAGGTCATATTGCCCTTCACACAGGCATTGCATCTGCCGCGGATGTTGTACTTATTCCCGAAATACCCTACGACATCAACATCGTTGCCGCAAAAGCAAAAGAGGCTCTTAAGAGCCACCGTCAGTACTGCCTTATGGTTGTTTCTGAAGGTGTTTCTCTTCCCACCGGCGGCAAAACCGGTGTTGCAACCGACCTTTCTCCCGACGGCTTCAAATACAAGGGTGCCGGTGATGCAATAGCAAACGAAGTTCAGAACATTCTGAACAGCGACCGCGACGAAAACGGTTACGCCATAAGCGAAACAATTATGGATGTTGAAGCCCGTTGTTCTGTTCTTGGTCATGTTCAGCGCGGTGGTACACCCTCGGCTTACGACAGAATTCTTTGCTCCCGTTATGGCAAAAAAGCTGTTGAGGCCATTATGGAAGGTAAAAAGGCAGATATGGTCGCTCTTCGCGGAAACCAGCTTGTAACTGTTCCTCTTGAAGAGGTTATTCCCACAGATGATATGCACTCCAACTTCCGTCCTGTTGATGTAAACGGTGAACTGGTTGAGCTTGCGAGAACTCTGGGTATTTGCTTTGGCGATAAATAAAACAGCATAAAAAAGGTCATCCGTAACGCCACAACCAGGTGAGGTCGTGGCGACGGATGACTTTTTTTATCCGTCAACTTGTTCTTTCCTGAGTTTACCCTCTTCAAGAAGTGCTGTAAGCTGCCCGATATTATTTTCCGCTACCGCTTCACGGTACATTTTAAGGTTTTCAATGAACAAATCCAGTTCGCTGAGCATATTTTCGCGGTTTTCCATGAAAAGCTCTGCCCACATATTGCTGTTAAGCCATGCAACCCTGGTTAAATCCTTATAGCTTCCGGCAGAAAAGCCTTTATGACTTCCTGCTGTGGGGCTTTTTATAAACGCATTTGAAACAACATGAGGCATCTGTGAGGTGAATGCTATCATTTCATCGTGCTTTTCCGCTGTAGTTACTGAAAAGGTCCCAAACCCTGCCGGCTGAAGGAGGTTTTCCGTCCTTTCTATAAGCAGGGCATCATCGAAAACCGGAGGTACAAGTACCATAGGAGCACCCCTGAACAAATCACTCCGGGAATTTTTAAAGCCCGATTTATGTGTGCCTGCCATAGGATGTCCGCCAACAAAGGTGAACCCGTATTTTTCCGCCAGTTCAAATCCTGTTTTACATATGTTTTTCTTGGTGCCGCAACAATCAATAACCGTTGCGGTTTTTGCTATTTTACCGGCATTTTCCTTCAGAAAAGCCTCTGCACTTTTTGGCATTATGCAAATTAAGATAAGGTCACACAAGCTTATATTTTCATCTGTGAGCTTTTCGTCTACAACCTCCGAAACCATAGCAAAGCCGAGCATTTTTTCATCGGTATCAGCGGCAAGTACGGTGTGTCCTGCTTTTTTGTATGCTCTTGCCATTGAACCGCCTATAAGACCAAGACCTACTATTCCTACTGTCATTTTCCTGTCACTTCCAAAATTCTGTTTACTTTTTTTGCCAGTTCATCAAATGCCTCAGGCGTAAGAGACTGTGCACCGTCGCAAAGGGCGTGCATAGGGTCATTATGAACCTCTATCATAATGCCGTCCGCACCGCAGGCTGCCGCTGCAAGTGCCATAGGCTGAACATATCTTGCCGCACCTGTGGCGTGGCTTGGGTCAACTACCACGGGCAGATGAGTAAGCTCGTGAAGAACAGTTACTGCAGAAAGGTCAAGAGTGTTCCGGGTATAGGTTTCAAAGGTTCTTACACCCCGTTCACACAGGACAATGTTCTGATTTCCTCCTGCCATAATGTATTCCGCAC
>JAZQCS010000092.1:0-65126 GCA_045546415.1 Clostridia bacterium
CGTGAATTGGCTCTGCCATGAATTCTCGCTCCGCTCCATGAATTGAATTGCCTTTTGATGCACCGAAGGTGCAATTCATGAGTCGTAGACTCAATTCATGAAATCATAGATTTCAATTCATGCCGTCAGGCAATTCATTGCATTGCTTTGCAACGCAATATTTCATATCAACTCAGGAACAAAAACTTACTTTTTACTATAATTATACAAATCATCACAGACTACTTTTCTTCACAACCCCGGAAATGCGATTATAGTCGTTTGTAAGAATTGTATCAACACCCATAGCAAGAAACTCTTCTGTTTCCTCCTCATCGTCTGACCAGAACACATTACATTTAATTCCGTGTTCGTGTGCTTTATCTATCATTTCCTGATTAAAATAAGGTTTATATAACTGCACCTTTTCACATTTTAATTCAATTGCTCTGTCAACTATTTCCCACGGTCTGTCCGATAAATGTCCGACGCAAACAGCAATTTCTGGAGCACATTCTTTAAATTGCTTAATCTGGATGTCAGTTTCCAACATAAAATATACATATTTTTCACAATCATATTTTCTAACAAGTTCAATAATTTTTTTCATTATGTCATCAGGATATTCTTCAGTATAGGACAAAGGTTTCACATGCACATTCATAATAACATGTCCTGCAAATTTACGGAGAATATCTTCAAATTTCAGAACTTTCATTCCTTTGAATTTTTCTCCGAATTTAATGCCAAAATCAAGCTGCTGAAGCTCTGCCAGGGTTTTATCGGTTATAAAGCCTTCTCCGTTGCTCACCCTTTCAAGCGCATTGTCGTGGCAGGAAACAATTTCCCCATCCTTAGTGGGCCACAAATCAAGCTCAATTTCATCAGCACCCATTGCAACCGCCGCACCGTAGGCAGGCATACTGTTTTCAGGGGCTATTGTGCTGAATCCTCTGTGGGCGCACACTCTGGGGTACTTCATTGTTTTATCGTCATTTACAATGGCACTTCCTGCAAAGCGGTACTGCCAGGGTTTTCTGCCAAATTCAATATATTCATAATGTGCCGCATCGGGGTTTCCGAAGCCTGCCGGCTTTAAATATTTATCCATCGGGTCAAACTCTGCTGTTGCCATGCCGAACTTGCCCTTCATATTTTCAAGAACCTTACCGTAAGGAGAAACCACCATACTTGCACCGCATATTTCAGAAGCTTCATCAAAGCTGACAGAAGAACGGATTACATAGGCATTGGTATTATATGCCAGGAAACGGCACATAGTTTCAATAGCATCGTGGCTGTCACTTCTCTGCAAAGAACAGCCGATTATAATATCCACCTTTTCCCGTGCAATTTTGGCAAACGCCTCATAAAAATAAAAATCGTAGCAGGTTAAAAAGCCGTACCTGAGCCCGTCAATTTCAATTACATAAAGCTCGGAATATTCAAAAGTGTAATCCGAATCAAGCTCCAGGGTGTTCAGTTCAAGGGGCGGCAGATGCTTTTTGAAATACTGTCCTGCAAGCTCACCCTTCCGGTTGTATACATAGGTTGTGTTTCTGTAGTTATTGTTAATTTCATAAAGTGCGTTAACAAACACAACGGCATTACATCTTTTTGCGGTTTCAACACATTTATCAAGGAGAGTTTTTATGTATTTTTTGTGATAGAAAAGTGTTTCCTCCCTGTCAGCGGTTGCACAGGGAACATCGCTGTATTCCGGCAACACTATAATATCAACAGAGCTGTCGCATTTTTCCAGCAGCTTTATTTTATATTCAAAAAGCTCATCCGAACGGGAAACATCCCTTGAATATGGCGGTTGAATTATACATGCTTTCATTTTCGTTTTTCCTTTCTGTTTCCTTTACTCATCCTTCATATTATAATAATTATACAATAAACAAGTTCAAATTACAAGATATTTTGCAAAAATGTCAGTTGTTTTTTTGTTAAATTTATGTTATACTTATATGGTTGCAAAAAAATCAGAAAACTTTACATAAAATTTTTAAGGAGGCTTTTCCTGTGAAAATTGAAAATATCAGAAACATTGCAATTATTGCCCATGTCGACCACGGTAAAACCACTATGGTTGACAAAATGCTCAAGCAAAGCGGTATTTTCCGCAGTAACGAGGTTGTTCAGGACCGTGTTATGGACTCCAACGACCTTGAACGGGAGCGTGGCATTACCATTCTTTCAAAAAACACATCCATTGTTTATAACGATGTTAAAATCAACATTGTAGATACCCCCGGACACGCAGATTTCGGCGGCGAGGTTGAGCGTGTTCTTGGCATGGTTGAAGGTGTTCTTCTTCTTGTGGACGCTTTTGAGGGTGCTATGCCCCAGACCCGTTTTGTGCTTAAAAAGGCTCTTGAGCGCGGTCTTAAGCCAATTGTTGTTGTGAATAAAATCGACAAAAAGGATGCCCGTCCCGAGGAAGTAGTTGACGAGGTTTTTGACCTGTTCTTTGAGCTTGGTGCAAACGACGAACAGCTTGATTTCCCGGTTATTTATGCTTCTTCCCGTGAAGGTATAGCCATGAAGGATTTAGATAATCCCCAGGACGATATGACCGACCTTTTTGATGCCATTATCGATATGGTTCCCCCACCCGAATGCGACCCCACACAGCCTCTTCAGATGCTTGTTTCCAACATTGATTCCGACGAGTACATAGGCAGAATTGCTGTGGGTAAAATAAAGCGCGGATATGTTCAGGAGGGCGAAACTGTTGCCATCTGCAAAAAGGACGGCACAGTTGCAAAAGCAAAGGTAAACAAGCTGTTCATTTATGACGGCTTAAAGCGTATAGATGCGCCCGAAGTGAAATGCGGTGAAATTGTCTGTATTTCCGGCCTTGGCGATGTAGAAATCGGTGAAACCGTGTGCAACATAATGTGTCCCGATGCCCTTCCGGTTATCAATGTGGACGAGCCTACCATCTCAATGAATTTCCTTGTGAATAACAGCCCATTTGCAGGCAAAGAAGGGGAATTTGTAACCTCCCGTCACCTTCGTGCCCGTCTTTTCAAGGAGCTTGAAACCAACGTTGCGCTCCGTGTTGAGGAAACCGATTCCTCCGACTGCTTCAAGCTTTCGGGCAGAGGCGAGCTTCACCTTTCCATTCTTATTGAAACAATGCGCCGTGAAGGTTATGAATTCCAGGTTTCCAAGCCTCAGGTTATCCTAAAAGAAGAAGGCGGAAAAACCCTGGAGCCTTATGAAATTGTAATTGTTGATGTTCCTGAAGAATATGCCGGAACAGTTATTGAAAAGCTTGGCGGCAGAAAAGCAGAAATGCGCAATATGACCCCCATAAACAATGGTGCTTACAGCCGTATAGAATTCCGTATCCCCTCCCGCGGTCTTATCGGTTACAGAAGTGAATTTCTGACCGACACAAGAGGTAACGGTATAATGAACACCATTTTTGACGGCTATGATGAATTCTGCGGTGCACTTCCCGGCAGAAACCGCGGTTCCATGATTGCCTGGGAGGATGGCGAATCCATCACCTACGGCTTATACAATGCCGAAGGCAGAGGCGAGCTGTTCATCGGTGCAGGCGTTAAGGTTTACCAGGGTATGATTGTTGGCAGAAATGCAAAATCCGAGGACATTGTAATTAATGTGTGCAAAAAGAAGCACGCTACAAACACCCGTGCTTCCGGCTCGGACGATGCACTTCGTCTTACACCACCTGTTATTATGAGCCTGGAAAATTGCCTTGAATTTATTGCCGATGACGAGCTTGTTGAAATCACTCCCCAAAACATCCGTCTCCGCAAAAAAATCCTTGATACCGAGCTTCGTGCAAAAGCCGAGGCAAGGGAAAGAAAAGCAAACATGTAATAAAACCCGGCGTAAAGCAAGCTTTACGCCGGGTTTTTGTTTACGGATTATATGGATTGGGTTTTAACAGAAGAAGAATAAGGTCTACAAACCAACCTATTCCGAAAAGGCCTCCTGTGAACAGATAAATAACTCCAAACAGAACCTTTCCTTCATAAAATTTGTGAATACCGAAACCGCCAAAAAAGAAACAAAGCCAGAATGCCACCCATTTACTTTTCATAATTTGCCACCTTCCTTTTTTATTTTATCGGGATAATATCATAATATCACAAAATAAACAAAATTTCAAGTGGTTTTTAATTTTTAAAAGTATAGCGATGCCGAAATGCTAACAGCATCGCTATACCGAGGGAATTACTGTTCTGTTTAATGTTGACGGGGGCTTGTTTTATTCCCTCATAGTAGAAAATGTTTTTTTCGCGAATTATCAAATAACGACATAATTCATCAAAAACTATTGAATTTTTCAAAAAAATATGATATACTTGAAGTTGCTACACAATCTTCATATTTTTTTCCAAATCGGGAAACACTTTGTAAAAAGGTGTTTTCCCTATTACTCATACCGATTTGGGCGAGATTGTGTAGCAACAATGTGGGGATTCACTTTTTTTGTGCGTTCTCATTTGTTGACGGGGGCGCACTTTTTTTATACCCTCAGGTCGCAACATGAATGTCGCGAAAAAAACACGGACCCTTATGAATAAATTTTAAGGAGGATATTATGAGCAATTCACAATCATCGCAAATCTCATTGGAAAACATCATTGCAACATCAATCAAAATCCCAGGAGTTAAAGTTGACCGAAAATCCTTTTTGCTCAGCACTTTTAAAGATTTTGACAATTTGGAGGAAATATATTCTTCCGGTCCGATTTCAGCCGGTATTACTCAAGAAAAACTGGCTGCTATCACTCAGAAGCTTATTCTCACCAGGACAAGTCAATCGTCTATTGCCTCTTTTATTGCCGGAATCCCCGGTGGTTTTGCTATGGCTGCGACAATACCTGCAGATGTGTTGCAATTCTTTGGCATAGCACTTAGGCTGGCACAAGAAATATCTTATATATACGGTTCCGAAGATTTATGGGAAAATGGCGAGGTAAATGACGACATGGTTCGTTCCAGACTAATTATGTATTGTGGGGTTATGTTCGGAGTTTCTGGTGCCGTTTCAGGTGTAAGGGTTCTTTCCGCACAACTTGCAAAAACCACATTAAAAAAGCTCCCGCAAAAAGCATTAACCAAAACCATCTGGTATCCCGTACTAAAGCAAATCGGAAAAGCTATTGGAATAAAAATAACCAAATCAACAGTAGCGCAAGGCTTTTCAAAAGCAATTCCGTTAATTGGTGGAGTCGTTTCAGGATCTCTGAATTTTGCTTCTATGATGCCTATGGCCAAACGTTTAGCTGAAGCACTTGACAAAGCAGCTTTCGATTATACATCCGAGGAGATGGAAGCTGATATAATGGTGCTCGAAAATCTTGCAGATTACACAGAGGAAACTGATATTCCTTCTGCTGACGAACAGCATCCAAGTCACATAAACTCGTCTGCATTTGTCAATCTCCCGGCCGAAACCAACTCCTTATATTGCAACCTTGAAACAATAAAGAAACTTAAAGAGTTATTGGATATGGATGCAATAACTCAGGAGGAGTACGATATTAAGAAAAAAGAATTACTTGGTTTATAAAGTCAATACATAAGGAGGAACCTTTAATGAAAATAAAAAAAATATTATCATCAATGTTTAAAACAAAGATAGGAATAATCATTTCTGCAATACTTTTGTTATCGATAATCGCAGGTATAATTTTCTTGGCTTCATATAACCCCACACCTAATGTGGATGTAACTTTTCTCACTCAGATTCTCCGTGAAAAAAGCGACCTGATTACAGCAGAGCTTAATATAACAAGTGTGACAGAATATAAAGACTCGGGTGTGAAATTCATCAACAAATCGGATTTTATAATGATGGCGAAAGCAACAGTATGGGCAGGGATAGATGTTGAAGAAGTTAAAATAAAAGCCGATAACGCTAACAAAATCATTTACATATCCATACCAAAATCAACTATTCAAAACGCAAAGGTCGACGAATCATCAATTAAATATTTTGATGAAAAAGTTTCACTTTTCAACAAAGATGTAAAACAGGATGTCGCGAAAGCCATAGAAGAAGCTGAAAAAAACGCCAAACAGGAAGCTGAAAACTGCGGTCTGCTTAAATTGGCAGATAAACAATCAGAAATACTCATTAAAGGATTGTTGGCTAATGTCGTTCCGAAAGAATATTCAATCGAAACCAAATTTATCGATTAACTACCTGTTCCTTCTATGTATACCTTGACATACCTCTCAACCAATGATATAATAAAATCATTATCACATACTTTTACGAAAGGATGATACAAATGAAAGGTAATGTTCTGGTTATTGGTAATTCCGGTGTGGGAAAATCCACCCTGATTAATGCGGTACTTGGTTCAGATGCCGCAAAAACCGGTTGGGGCACCGTCGGTACAACCGACAAGCTGGAAATATATTCAAGTGAAAACATTCCGTTTCAGGTTATTGATACCATTGGCTTTGAGCCGGGCTTTATAAAAAAACAGCAGGCTATAAATGCCGTAAAAAAATGGTCAAGAAAAAGTGCCTCGGACGGAGCTGAAAACAAAGATATAAATGTTATATGGTTCTGCATTGACGGAACCTCAAGAAAGCTTTTTGAGGACAGTATAAAAAGCCTTTCTTCTGCTACATCCATGTGGAAATCCGTACCGGTTATTGTTGTTATTACAAAGTCTTATTCCCTGCCTGAGCGTGCCGAAAACATCGAAATGGTTCAGAACGCTTTTGCAAAGCAGAAAAAATACGAAAATAACCTTCGCAAAATCATCCCTGTTGTTGCAGAGACCTATATGATTAACGAAACCTCCTTTGTGCCGCCTGAAGGCTTAACTGAGCTTATAGATGTCACAAACGAGCTTATGCCCGAAGGCTTAAAGGCAGCAGAAGCCGATATTGCAAGCTTTAAGCTCACCCGCAAAAGAGTATTGGCTCAGAGTGTTGTGGGAACTGCAGTTACCGCAGGTACCGTTGTGGGCGCTGTACCCATTCCCTTTGCGGATGCACTTATACTGAGCCCCCTTGAAATTGCAGAGGTTAACGCCATCGCCAAGGTTTACGGAATAAAAAATGACGAGGATTCCAAGCGGTTTTTAAACTCCATAGTTGAAGTTGGAACCGTCAGCCTTGTTGCACGGGCCGCCATAAGCGGTCTTAAAGCTATTCCGGGCTTAACCATTGGTACAAGTGTGCTCAATGCCGTTATTGCCGCTTTCTTTGTTGCCGCAATCGGTGAAGGCAGCGTTTATGCTTTTGAGCAGATTTATCTCGGCAAAAAGACTGTTCAGGACATAGACTGGGTAACAAAAATAATAGAATCAAAGCTTTCCAACGACTTTTTGAAGAAAATCCAGGGAATTGTTGCAAATGCCGGTAAAAACATTGATATGAAATCGGTTATAAAAAGCATATTGGAATTATTCACAAAAAAATAGTAAAAACCCGCAACTTTAGTTGCGGGTCATTTTTTATACTTTCTCAATTTCACGGTAAAACGGTTTTACCGTAGCTTCACCTTCGGCAGATATGCCTTCGGTTTTAACAAAAGCCTTCCACACCGTCAGAAAAATAAGCTTAACATCAAGGGAAAAACTGACGCTTTCAACATATTCCACATCGAGAGCAAATTTTTCCTCCCAGGAAATGGCATTCCGCCCATTCACCTGAGCAAGACCGGTAAGCCCCGGACGCACATCGTGACGGTGGCGCTCGGTTTCGTTATACATAGGGAGATATTCAACAAGAAGGGGTCTGGGTCCTACTACGCTCATATCCCCTTTAAGAATGTTAAACGCCTCAGGCAATTCATCAAGACTCGTTTTTCTCAGCAGCCTGCCGAACCTTGTAAGCCTGATATCATCAGGCAAAAGGTTTCCGTTTTCATCCCGTTTATCTGTCATTGTTCTGAACTTGTAAAGTGTAAAAATTTCCCCGTTTTTACCCGGGCGTTCCTGTTTGAAAAGCACCGGGCTGCCAAGCTTTACCCTTACAAGCACGGCAAGAATAACATATAACCAGGAAAAAACCGTTATTGCAAGCAAGGCACAGACAATGTCCATAAACCGCTTACCAAACTTTCTGTACATACCAAAATCTCCCTTAAAATCAGCTTTTTTTCATATCTCTCTTACTATTATATATTACTTTGTGCATCAATGTCAAGCACAAAAAAAGTTTTTATGAAATTTTTTTAAATTTTTTTCAAAAAACTCTTGCATTTTTAAAACTTTTGTGGTATAATAGTAAGCGTTGTAAATGTGCGCCAGTAGCTCAGCTGGATAGAGTGTTTGGCTACGAACCAAAAGGTCGGGGGTTCGAACCCCTCCTGGCGTACCACAACTTTTTTAATTTAATATACGGAGAGATGGCTGAGTTGGCTTAAGGCGCACGATTGGAAATCGTGTGTACGTTAGTAGCGTACCGAGAGTTCGAATCTCTCTCTCTCCCCCAAAACATAGAGAAGGTTGTTTTTTGTGCATTTCGTACAGTTTCAACCTTCTTTTTGTTTGATTTATTGGTGTTTTTTGCAAAAACTTTTTATGTGTTTTATGTGGAAACATTCATTTTGTTACTATTTTTTGTTACTAAAACAGGGGGCTTATAAAAAGTCCCCTGTTCTTTTATTATTTCTTCTGCACAGGCTTACAACCATTGTCTTTCAACCATGTTATCATTTCTCTCGCAGCCTTTTCTTTTGCAGATTGTTTTGCCTTTTCCAGCCTCTTCGCTTTTGTTTTATCATTTGCATCATTATAGGAGCTTGAATCTATAACCCGTCCATATTCCGCTTCAAAGCATCTGATATAAATATCCGCATAGACTTCATCTGTCTGCTCCGGTGTAAGGATATATTCCTTATTCTTCAAATTAGGAACAGATATCCTCATATCACTTTTCCGACTACTACTCGGAATTGTAGGCTCAAAGTTGTAGTCATCAGCAAATTTATCCATACGAATAAGTTCCTTTTTTACATCCGCTTCAAACATTTTGTATGTTGTGTCCAGAATAGGATTGTCAATTTGTCCCGCTGTACACTTACGATAATATTCAAGAGCATCCGAACATACTGCAACGATTTCCGCTTTAACAAAATCCTTTTCCTCACCATCCGGCAATTCACGGGCTTTTTTATTAAGAGCAGTAATTTCCTTTCCAAAACTGTCTTTAATTGCCTTTTGGGTTTGGTATTCCTTTGTTTCTTTGTAATTATCATCGTGTGCTTTAAGACCGTTTACCTTCTTATCCAACATATCCATTGTATCATAATAATTAGATGTAATAACACTGCTGTACCGGTTATCCGCAACAAAAGGTTTTACTGCAAGATTATAGGCTATTTCTCCACCCTTCTCTGTCACTTTGTAATCCTCATCCAGCATTTCCATAGGTATTAAATCAATTATTGTAGAAACAAAATCACCGCAATAGCTATGTATAAGGTAATCCGCCTGCATAGGGCTGAGTTTTACACTTTCTGACATATCCCCTGCAATCGTTCCCACAACCTTGTTCCATGCTTTTGAAATTCCGTAAGAAAGAAGGGATGTTTCCGAATCCCATTGATATTCTTTACCCGCTTCTTTCAAATCATAAGGAATAATATCTCTACCCGCAAAATCCTCATTTTCAGCCAACTCAAGAATAGGACCTACCAATATGTTATCTTTTATAATTCCCGGAGGCATAAAATTCGGAACCAAAGACACCTCTACCCAGTTCCAGAATTTATCTGTACCGCTTCCGCCATCCTTCATCCACAATTGTGCAAGAGGTGCTCCGATTAATGAGCCCCAGTCACGGTTTCTCGGCAATTTAAGGAATTTATGTTCCCACGGTATTGGTATACAATAATAGGTAAGACGAGTTCTGTCATCAAGCTTTTCCCATTCATCTTCTTCATCGGTCCATTTAAGAATAAGCTGCTGAAGAATTTCCGCACCAACCTGAGATAACAGTGCTTTTGCCACAGGAGTTTTTGCGGACTGTTTCAGAAGATTTTTAAAGGCTTTCCCGCTTTTTGTAGCCATAAAATCTTTCCCAGCTTTTTTCGTACTCTTTCCCGAATCCACCATACTTCTGAATAGCTTGTCAATACCCTGTACAGCCGGATTCCAATACGGTACCCATGCATTAATCAATCCGCCGTATTCACCCTTCCGGGAAAAATCAACTGTGACCTCTGCCGCATTTTTCATTGCTATCATACGGGTAGCTGTACTGTCTCCAAGTGAATCAATTGTGGCAAGATACTCCGAAAATCTCGTTGCAGATTCAAGGAAGTTGTTGAATTCACCAAAAGCTCCCAGCACCATACCTGTTGCCTTTTTGAATTTGCTATTCTGCTTCTTCCAGGCTTTTATAACACCGTCTGTTTCATTATAATAGCTGGTATGCGTACCGCCCAGAGCTTTAAAGGCTCTCCATTCTTTACTGTTTTTAGCCATCATCTTCGCAGCCTTAAACCAGTAATTAATAAGCTTGCACCCTGCAGTTCCGTTTATATATGCGGTTCCTACATCTCGGAAAACATTCTTCACACCGAAGAAAATGTTTATGCCCGTTACCATTGTCTTCATAGGCATTGATATTGCTCTTCCTATTTTAGTAAGAGTTTTAATTTTTGTATCGTCAGCATACCCCATAGCAGCAATCAGAGACTTATACATATCCCCGGATATATATGCTTTCACCTGTTTACCATCATTCCATGCGGTCAAGGTATAAATACCTGTCTGTTTTTTTCCTTTCGACTTGCCTGCCGCTTCCTCTTCACTTTTAGTAAATATAGCGTTATCATCCATATCGGGCATATTGGTATCCAGCAATTCATCAGCTGTAAGCACATTATTTTTTTCATAATATCTCACAGTCGAATCATCGGCTATTACATAACCATCCAATTCGCCAGTATTATTCAGCAAAACAGCAGAATCTATTATGTTCATTGCAAGGTCATTCATTCTGTTTCTTTTAATAATTTTATATATCAGCATTGCAAAACTGTCCTCAATAGGCTGAACCTCACTTGAGCCGCCCGTTGCCTTTTGGAGAACGCCTTTAACCGAGGTACTTTTCGGCCGTAAAACCATTGTACCTTTGTCCTGTTTTGAACTGACTCTGTATGTAGGCACATAATTGGGATATGTTTCTTTAAGCCTTTCCCATACATCCTTGTTTATCAGTTCACCTACAGCCCAGATTTGCATAAACTGATTATACCACTCCTGCAGTTCTTCGGATTTTTCTTTAAGCCAGGAATATTTTTGTTCATATTCTGCAACCACTTTACGGCTGACCTTGGCAGTTACCGTATCACCAAACACAGGCTTGTTTGCAGATTCATTCTGAGACTCTTTCAGATTAAGATATTCTAAAACAAGTTCCCTTTCCGCTTCCTTGCCATATTTTTCAGCTTGCTTTTCCGTCATTCCTGCAAGAATTCCTATTTCACGGGTATCCATGCTCTTGATTTCAGGATGAAGCTTTTCAAATTCTGCAACCTTATTTGCCGCATTGTCAACAAAACTCATTCGGTCAATATTATGAAGGTGAAGAAGATAATCCTGGAATATTGCCTGTGCTTCTTCATCAACTTTCCCCTTAGAATCGAAGCACAACATTACCTTTTCAAAGGATTTTTCATTCACAATGTTGCCGGCTTTGTCAAACAATCCGTCGTGTAATACTGCCTGTGCTGTATTTTCACATCCGAGAAGCTGATGCATAAGAATATCTGCCGTCAGCTGACGGTGAACCTTGTCTGATGACATCATCGGTGCCAGATATTCTCTCTGTAAATTTGAAAAATCCGAAATAGTCTGAGTGTCGTTCACAATCGCAGAATATGTTTTTCTCCATATTGTCCTCAGTTTTTTTGCAACGACCGCAGTTTTGCTTGCCGCTTCCTGCATGCCGGGTATGTTCGCAAGCCCCTCTGGTAAATTTACTCCGTCCCTGTTCAGTTCCTTTTTCAGAGCCTCGTTTGCTTTCATAATACGGTAGGCTTTCATTGCCTCGGGAGAGCGTTGTGCCCGTTCAAATTCACTTCGGGCTATAAGCACACGGTATCTTCTCTGTGTAGCCGCAAGTCTGCGCCTTTCGTGCATAATTGTTGCAAATTCTTTTTCTGCCACAAGGAAATCGGCTTTTCGCATCTCTATACCAAGTCTTCTTGCACTCTCTTCCTTTTCCTCAGCAAGTCGCTCCAGGTATATTTCCTCGGCAGTTTTTGACGGTCCTGCAACAGAAAAAGGAGTTTTGGGTGAATTTTTTTCAACTTTTTGCATAGAATTATTATCGGTAGAATTATATTCCGTAGAATTTTTTTCATTTTTAGTCTTGACAATATTCCGACTTTGGTGTACAATATTAGTGGAAAATCCAAGTGTCTTTAATGACTTAAGGAATTCTACCTTATTGTCGTTAGTGATTATCTTGGATTTTTCCATTTTATCAAGAAGTTCTTTCATGCGAAACAAATTCACATGTAAAAACGCATCGTTGACAAGCAAATCTTTCAGATGTTTATAAATTCCTTCTCTACCATATATACTTTTAACAAAATTGCTATTGTTCGTTGCTATGTCCGCAAAACCTTCTGTATACACATTGATTCTTTCGTCCTCATTTTTTATGGCTATTATAATAGGCAATCCATCCGGATCGAATTCTGACGTCAGGATGCAAATTGTATTTTCCTTGCTATTTTGACTAATCGAATCGAAAACCGCCACGGGGGATTTTATCAATTCCGGTATCTTCTTTATCTGTGTTTCGGTAATACCGTGCCACTCTCTATGGGGATTTTTTAGTTCTCCTTTGTCGAAAGCAAGTTTCTCCTCAGGAGTTTTAGGTGTCCACTTTTCGTGATGTGCATCCCTTAAATGCGATTGATTTGTTAACCACGGTAATGTTATATCTAAGCCAACCTTTTTAAGTATATCCGTTGAAATTCGCCCAATATACACGGAAAGGTTTGATGGTAACTTCTTACTATCATTTTTTAATGCCGCATCCACCTGTTCTTCAAAACTCATACCCACATTATACATTGTGCCATTCGATTTAATATTCAGAACCCCTCTTTTATCACCATGCACATCCTCGGTATACCCCATACTTTCAGGAGTAATGCCTGCTGCCGTATATCCTGTTTCCTCATAAACAGCCTTTCTGACTTCATCCACGAACTCAGATATATCAATATCTATCCCTTCTCTCTGAATGTCTGCAAAGGCATCTGCAAGGAATTCCTCAAAGTATGCAGCCTGTGCGCTACTGTCTGTTAATTCTCCATAACAGTTTTCGTAAAGCTTTGCATACTGTTCCTGTATTTTATTTACCGAAATTTCACCAAGCCGTTTTCCTACTTTAGAGAAAACATTTGACATTACTGCCTGTCCCGCTTCACTTTTAAATACAGCGTGTGCAAACTCATGGTCTGCAGTATTGTAATCAGTTGCAAAAATACTTTCCTGTTCGGTATCGAGTGCGCCGAATATTCTGATAAGTGAATCCCGGACATCCACATACAGTTCCCCATCAAAGTACACGGTATCAAGCCCTGCGGCTTTATTTCTTTTTGCCGCCTCTTTCATAAGAGGAGACCATTCCGCTTCGTGAACAATTCTTTCATTGCTGACTTCCGCATTGCGGTTTGTCAGCTTTTTTTGTTCTCCAGGTATTTCTTCAACGCTTCTTCCGTCATACTCAACCGTTTGCCGTCCGGTGTCTGCGCCTCGTAATGGGGTTTCACTTTGCTTAAATCCAGCTTTATTGGTTTCACTTTCTTCATAACCTTCCTGCTCCATTTCATTCATTATATTTTCAAACAGCTTTACCGCTTCGTTTGCAGAACTTATTCCGGGAATATCTCCCAAAATGGCATTGTTTATAAAATCTGCCATAGTATACAGCTCGTTGTCATAGACTATATACCTGTTATTCATTACATACTCAAAGTATGATTTCCGTACTTTTGCATAATCAACCTTTTTATTCTTTTTATCACCATAAGTATTTTGTTCATACTCTTCCGCAGACATTAGCGATTCATTCATATTATTGGCAAAATTCACCAGCGTTCGTCTGAGTGCCGGACTTACGGACACAGCTTCATTGTTCTGTTGCATCAACTCCAATGTGTGTCGAACAAGAGAAATTTTATCTTCAACAGGTAAATTCTCATCCAACGACATTCCTGTATAATCCTTGAAAATTTTAGCGGTAGCCTTGCTGTTCAGACCAAGGCTTTTTATCTGTGCATCCGTAACTTCTTCACCAAGGAGAATTGATTTCCATATTTTTGAACGCTTATCCGCCTCGGCGAGTTTTCGTCCGTCAGATACATATTCGGAGGCAATATCATTTTTTACTTTTACCCCATCCTGTTCCATGTCATTCAGCTGAGAAACAACCGTTTCTGTATTACCCGTTTTTGCAGACGATTCATTGTCATATATTCTTTTTAAGCTCTGTATGTCTTTCAGGGTAACACTTTCTCCGTTTTTCTCTTTTTCAATAAGAATGTTGGCTAATTGTGCCGCCTTAGGTGTCTTTCCGGAATCTGCCACAGCTCTACCGAAAAGTTCTCCTATTTTTTCGTTTACCTTTTCCTGTATCTTTCCGACCGTGCGAGCAGATGCCGAATTCGCCCCAGAAACAGTTCCTAACAGAGTGTCTATATCCCCAGCCGTCGAATCGTCTCCGAGCGCAATTAACACATTAGCAAGGGACATTGCTTTATTTCTATCAGCTAAAATTTCCCTTCCTTCAACCTTTGTATTATGATGGTTAATGCCAACTTCAGCAACCTTTGTAACACCTTTTTCAGCACCACCAAACATAATCGCAACACGCATACCTGCCTTGCTCGCCTCTGTTACTCTTTCAACCGTTTCATCATCCTCTGTACCGGTCAAAATATTCCATACAACATCTGCTGACTCTGTTGTCAGGCTCCAGATACCTTTTTCACCCTTCTTTGTACGGCGCTCATTTGCAACACTAATAATTTCCTGAAGACCTTCCTGGGCACCTTCACCCGCAATGTTTCCTGCAAATGAGCCGACACCTTTCAGTACTTCTTTGCCAGTTTTCTTTACAGCATATTTACTCACACCCTTCACTCCGCTTTTCCCAAGCATCGAAAGAAGCTTTCCTGTTCCGAGAGTTGCTATGTCAATCCCGGTGTCTGCCATTTCTATCAGCGAAGAAATAAATGCTTCATCCTTTGCAGCAGACATTGCCGTTTCTTTATCTACACCCGCTTCAATTAACGCTCTGAATGCGGCTCCCTGCATCAAAGTATATGATTCCACACCCGAAGCAAGGACTGCACCGACTTTAGCTGATTTGTCCATTGGCATTCCTGTTGCTGCACCAAACAAAGCACCCGCTCCTGCACCTATTGCTTTCGCCCCAAACTGGTCAAGCTGTTGCGGCAAATGTCCTGCGAAATCGGTAGCAACCCAGTTAAACACCCACTTTTTGAAACCCTGTTCACCTTCGTCTGTCGTCATTGCTTCAATATTGTTTTTCTGAAAATCTTCTGTAAGTTTATCCATTGCAAAAGCATAAAGTAAGTTTTCGTCTGTGGGGTTATTAACATACTCACTATATGCCTTATTGGTATCCTGATTCAATCGCCCGTTTGCATAATTTGCTTTAAACTGTCCTTTAAAACAAGAATCTTTATATAAACGAGAAGAATAATCTTCAATTTTCTCAACCAAGCCATTCATTTTTTGTGAAAGATGCAGCATTTTACTACGCTTTTTTACTGCACTTACTGTATTGCCGGTTGTATCAGCTTTTCCAAGCACCAATTCTTCATCATAAGCTCTGGCAGAATCTTCAAAGTTTTTTGTAGCAACTTTTTTTACTTCCTGCTTATATTCATCCAGGGAATTATGCTCCGTTTTTATAGTCGCCGAGGCTCTTGCTTTTTTCTCTTCTGCAAGAATTGTTTTTGCATCATACCCTTTAGATGAAATCTGTCGTCCACGGGATACCGCTTCTATGTCCTTATAATCAAGCACCTTGCCGTGGACCGGTGTCTGCGCATCATTACTCCGATTTTCTCTTATTTTTTTCTGTTCTTTCTTTGCGCTCTTTTCTACATTAGAATAATGTATATCTCTGGAGTATGCTGATTCGTCCCACGGTTTCGGAGACAATCCTACCGCACGAAAACTACGGCTGTTTTTACGATACTTTTTAGCAAATTCCGCTTCTTTTCCAAGCGTAGTATAGTTTAGCGCATCAACTTCTCCTGCAGAGCTTTTTAACCAATCGGTTGGTGCTTGTGACACATCAAAGTTTTCACCCGGTAATTTTTCTGTCTTTGCAATCCACGGAAATTGAACCTTTTTCTTTGTATCAATAGTTTTTTTTGCACTGTTTTGTGTTAAATCCACAAAACCGACATTCTTTGCAGGAATCAGCACATTGCCTTTAGGTTTAAACGGGCCGTACCGTTGCTTCCTTTTCTTTTGCATTTCTAAAAGCTTATACATTGTTTCACCTCATTAAAATAGACCTTTCCTTTTTGCCTCAACCAATGACTTAGGGCTCGCCCAATCAACAATAATCCTTCCGTCATAATCATAATCGGCCACCAGATACCCTTCCTCAACAAGTCTGAATATCTTTGCAGCGGGAACTCCATATAATCCCAATTTAATCAACGGTCCCGGAGCAATCCCGTCAAGTGTAAGTTCGTCATCACTTATTTCCTCGTCTTCTTCCATTTCTTCCGGCAACACATAAACTCCATCTTCATCCATCACATAGCCTGCATTTATAAGTTTCTGCCGTTCAGTAGAGGTTAAATTTTCCCCCGAATTCTGTTTGTCCAGAAGTGCCTGAATAGTTGCCGACGAATAAACACCCGTTGAACCACCGGAACTTCTTACAGTTGGAGTATTCATATTGGTAATAATCTTCTGTATTTCCGCTTTGTTTGCGCCAAGCCCTGCCGCTTCAAGTAGTGTATCATCAGGCATAATACCCATCTGAACAAGCCCCATAGCCTTATTGTACGCATTATTCATATCTGTATCGGCTCTGTTTTTGATTCCTTCCTTTTCAAGATTATCAACCGCTTCAGGGGTGAAATATCCGGTCGAAAGCAAACCGCCGTAATCGTTAGTGACACCTCCATATTTCCAGCCGATATCAAGAGCCATTTCTGTGTCATACCTGCTGTCTGCAATTTTGTCTCTGGACAAAGAATATCCCCACTGAAGTCCGGCATTTGCCACATCACGGTTATAGTTTAAAACCCACTGATTGACAGCATCATTCATCTGGTCTACTGACAGATTATAGTTTGCCGCCCACTGTTTGATACTGTTCAGCTGACCAAGGTAACTCTGTGATATTTCCAGCAATCGGTCGGCCTTTTCATACTCTCCCTGTGCCCTGAGTTGAGCAATCTGGTTTTTAGTATCTGTTGCAAGCTTTATTTGTTCGTTATTAATTGCCATTAGATTCTGAGCAGCAGCATTCTGGACGCTATTGTACTGCGCCTGACCTATTCCGCCTTTATCACCTCTCAACGAAGAGTAAAGTGCCGAATTATCAAGTGCTTTCTTTTCTTCAGCCGCAACCCTTTTCCGCTGAGTCTGATACTGTGCATCCGCTTCTGCTTTCGCTTTTTCCAGCTGTAAAACAGCTTTATCCGTTGCAAACTTAACAGATTCCTGCGCCTGCCGTTCTGCCTTTTCTCTCCAATCATTAAGGCTTTTTACCGCATCATCAGTGTCTATTTTTTCATAATTTGGTTTGTTATACCCTGCGGATTCCGCATCTAAAAACCCCGCATATTTATACGTTTTTTGCTCCGGCGAACCCGTGATATCAATTTTTTTATTACGGTCCTGTTCATCTTTAGCAGCACCTGTAAAGTCTCCTGCCGCTTCTTTTTCCTGCATGCTTGCCATATAGTTTTTATTAACATCTATTCCCGAATCGTTTTTTGAAGCATAAGACCACATTCGAGTATTTGCGTTATTTCCCACAATAGAATTTGAAGGAACATTATTGTTAGCCTTGACCTGTTCCTCTGTTTCAATTTTTGTTGCCACTTATATCCCTCCATCTTTTTAACAAAAGGGAGCCGAAGCCCCCTTACCATTTTAATTTAACCTTAGCTCTTAATTCGGTTTACAAGCTTATAGTAGCCCCAGTAAAGAGGCGTATTATTTTTCTTTGCTTCATCTAATGAATCTATAAATCCTTTGAAATCTGTTATAGGAAAATATGTATGGTTAAGCTCCCATGTAATCTCATCCGCATTTTCAAGCATTGGTTTTAAAGGTTTGAGTTTGAATCCCTCGACTACACCCCCCACAATCGCCTCATTAACCAGACTTGCGTTGTTGATATAGTGCTTCATATCATCGGGGTCGTCGATGAAACACACCTCTATGAGTGCATAAGAAACGCCCTGTGCTCCCTTGCAAGTGTTCATAACAATAAGGTTATCTTCTTTAATTCCTCTGTTTTTGAAGCCAAGTGCTAAAAGATTTTTGAGAATTATCTCTTCCACGGTTCTGACTTCTTCTGATGGATGAACAAGAATTTCCGAGCCTTTAAGTTTGCCATCTGCAGCACCGCCTTTATGTGCATTAAAATGAATTTCAAGCACATAATCGAAGCTCGTAAAGTCATATTTGCCACCGTTATAAAGGAAGCTTGACATCTTAACATTCGGGTCAAACACAACCACTTCTGCATGCCGGGACAGCATAGGTTCAATTCCAGCCACAACTTTTCGGGTAAGGTCAGCTTCCTTGTAGCCGCAGCCTATAGCCCCCGGGTCACCCTGACCATGACCTGCAATCAGCAATATTCTCATTACTGCCACCTTTCAACGAACTCTTTGATTCCGTTTTTGTCATCTGCTTCAAAAAGCTTGCACAGTTCTTCAAGAGCTTCAACCTGACCATCACACCATAATTTTGTAACAAGACTTTCGTAAACACTTATAAGCTTGTACGCCTTGTCAAGGTCAGTATGGTCCTTTACGCCTGCAAGACGGTCATCATTACGCACCATAGGCCAGGCAATAGATAAGTCAACTTCCTTTTCCTTTGCCTTTTCATAAATTCTTTTTACGTTTTCAAACATATTTTTCTCCTTTCAATTGTGCCCTTCGCGGGGCTGCTCTACTTGTCCTTTTCATCCAATTTACTTTTTAATACATCAATTGTTTTAATCATAATTTCCGGGAAAGGTACGCCCATCAATCCGGCATTTTCGGTAATGGAAATCATCTCATTTACAATAAAACCTATGATTGTTGCACTTCTTACATAACTTACACCTATCATAATGTCAATCCGCGTTGCCATAGCCACAAAAGCAAGAGTGGCAAGTTTTTTACACAGTCCTTTCCAGCAGGCTTTTGAGCTGAGTGCTCCGGATTCTGATTTAGCGCTTTTGTGCCATATCAGAGCCAGTGCAATACCCATTGCAAAATCAATAATCATAAAGATTATAAGTGTCACAAGGTCAGCTGTCCATCCACCAAACAACGAAACTATCGCACCGCCTATCATCCCTAAAACAGTACAGACATAAAACTTCAAATTCAACATATTTCACCTCCTCCGGCTATCATCTGTAAACAACATATACACATGTACCGTCATTGGCAAACACATCATGACGTGACGATGTAGAACTGTATACTTTAATCCCGGTTTCTACAGTTTCAACAACGGGATAATTTCGGAAACTAAGCGCTTTTCCATCGGTAAAAACTGCTTGTTTCATTTCTTCTTTTATCGTACCTGATGCATTCTCATAATAGGCAATTTCCGAGCCACTACTCTTGAAAATTATCCCCCACGATGGTTTGAAACCAAGATTTATTATCTGCGAAGCTTCTCCATTTCCCTCGTAGGTCCCAACAACCGGTCTTTGATTTTGAACGAGTCGTAGGACTGCATCAACAGCCAACGCCATAACATCTTTTTTTTCAATGCCGAGAGTTTCTCTCGCCATATCACTTACATGATATTCCGGAGACATATATTCCTGCAGTTCCTTTGATAACTTTTCCTTTGTTACTGCTTCGTCATCAATTGCCACCGTTGAAATTTGTCCCGGAGCTAATTGTCCCGCTTGTATATTTTTTATTGCATCCGCTATAGTCTGTATAACCACATCACCATTTGTATCTGTTGTTTCTGAATACCCTATATTTGCAGCACCTTCTGCAGAATTAATTAAATCTACAAGCTTATTAAATGCTGACTTTATTTCGTTATAAAGCAATTGTGCATCATTTCGTACCTTCGTTTCATCTTCTTCTACTGTAGGAAAATACTTTGAATTGGCTTTATCTGTAACAGACCAATCTTTTGTGAAGTCGAGTTTTTCAAACGCCATGCTATCTCTCCTTTCCGCTGTATTTATACAGTATCTGTGCTGATACTAATGACATATCCTGATTTACCTCATTATTTTCAAGTGTCACCGCAAAATGTCTTACATGCCTTGCTCCCGGTTTACGTTTTGCAACCCCTGAAAATCGCTTTACACCAAGATATCTGAAAGAAAGATTCCTTGGGAACACTCTATATGAATATCCATTTATGGATACTCTTTCTTTTTTCTCTCCATAATCAGTCGAATATAGAACATCTATTATTGTATCTGTATCAGACCGAACCACAAACATCATTCCGGTAACATCTTTCAGTCTATCATATGTACCAAAATTCTGTACTGCAAATTTATACCTTTTCTTTATAGGTTGTCCGAAATCATTAGCATACTGTACTGATTTTGCTATACATCCGTCCGCACATAAATAATACGGTTCCCCTGCTTTAAATGTAAAATCCACAGCATTAATTCCTTCCATGTAAAACCAACTGGGGTTATTACTATCGCTCAAAGTGTAATCCCATACCCACGCTTTACCGTCAGCAAACAACCAATACCGCTTCCCATCGTCACACGAGCAGAAATCCTTCACTTTTATCAAAGCTTCTATTAAACCCGCTCTTGCATTGGTTCCGTTGATTTTTTTGCTTATCTTCATAATATTATTCTCGTTTGCTGCAGAACTGCTTTTTATGATACACACACCATGTTCACTATTGCAAAAAACAAGATTATTATCTATCAGTCTTACAGAACCAGGGATATCACATCCTATATTAGGATTTAATGTTGCTGCATTCATTGTTATGTAAGCCCTACCATCAATTTCGGTTGTATTAATAGTGGTTTTTATAACAGAGTGATTTTTGAATATTATCAATAGGTCCGCCTGTTTCCCGAAGCCCGTTATATTGTCCTCTGTGTCACCAGCAAGATTATATTGCTCCATCGGAAAATACCCCGGGTCAATAACGGTATGATTCCCGTTCCAAAAGTAAGCATTTGGCTGTGATGGTCCACCGCCAACCACAATACACTCACCGTTTCCATTGCCATATGATATTGCATAAGGGCATTCCATAATACTTTTGTAAGCTTCGGGATTTTCTTTTGAATAAATAATTTTAACTGTATTGTTTTCCGCCGGGAATGTGTTTATCGGAGCCAGTTCCTCAGCAAATGTTACCGTTCCTGCACTCAAGTCCACCGTGTAACTATCCACCGAACATTCATTTTCATCAACCTTTACAGACACAACCTCACCTACATCAGACACAGGTAAATGATATACCAACGGGTACTCCTTTAGAGTTACAGTATATATCTTACCCTCTTTTAACTCCAACACGTTTGAATCCGAAGATGTAATAAAGATATTGTCCATTCTTCCGTTTTCTTCATATACATACTCTATATTCAGCAAATCCAAGTCAAGTGAATTTCCGTTATAATCCTTTACTCCCTCAACCTCGTATGCATCATGTTTATTCAGCAATTTTAGGGTATTACGGGTTATACTATTAACTGTTCTTTCTGCACATGTCACAGAATATGTAGCAAGTCTGGTAGGTAGTGGAGTATACCAAATTTCCTTACGGTCACAAATCCGATTCTCAGGCTGATAACTATCTCCCGCATGTGTGGTCGGGTCTGTATTTATATATGTAATAGGCACATATGCCTCAACATCAGAGCACACAAATTTAATTTCTTTTTCCGGTTTATACTCTATTTTTTTATATGTCCCATTGTTTTTGTACAGCAAGTAATCACCATTGGCAATAAATATACCTTTGTTTTCCGTTACATCATCACACAAAGCAAGAAGCTCCTCATCCGCTTCTTCAAAATTTATACAATATATTCCGGTTCCTATATGAAAAAAAGAATAACTCCAAAATGTTCGTTCGTAGCATGCATAACCTCTTCCCAGATTTTTGTTTTCTGACACATATGCCTGTCCACGCCTTGAACTCAGCACACCATTTTCCCATAACATATTCAGGGTATCTGAGCTTTCATTGTTATTCAGTTGATAATCCAAGTCCCAGATGTTTAACCCACCGTCAAACTTTCGGAAATTTTCTGAATATTCTCTTCTTTCCGACGGCATACTTCCCAAGGATACATACGGATTCCTTGCCATCAGTATGCACCTCCCGACACTTCAATCCCATAATCATCTGAAACCCTATCGAATTCCGCTTTAACACTCTCCCTTAAGCGGGAAAGTTTATTTTCAAATTCATTATACAGACTTGCATATTGAAAGGAATCATCCTGCATAACAATATGCGCAGCAACATAATAAGGTATTGCTATCTGTGTTTCCACGGTATTATCTATCATTGCACTATCTTCCGGTTCTCCCGAAAGCAGATGTGGATATCTGTAATATTCAAAAAAAGCTCCTTTTGTAATATCCTTTGTTGGAATCAAAATTGTATTGCCGATATGTCTGGCAGTTTTACATACATTTATACTGCCGGACTCTCCTTGCAGATAAATTCCACCGCTTTTGATTTCAAAAACATTTTCAGGTAGAGTAAATACTGTATATTCTCCCTTAAATGACTTCTGAAGTTCTTCAAGCAGAGCAATAGCTGATATTCTTTTCACGGTTGTAGCTATATAAATCATCGCATCATTAACAAGCTCAGGTATCCTGGCAAGATAATCATCCTGATTATTATATGTTGAGTTGATTTCATCTCCGGCAATACTATACTGATTAATTAGCTTAAGCGTTGCTTTTTTTATTTCCCCATAATTCATTTTCATCAACTCCATTTTAAAAATATGCCGTGACTATCAACATATTTACTCTTTGTCACGGCATATCATTATATCATTTTATTTACCTACATTTATCATGGCGTGACCTGTTGCCACAATCTTACCGTCTGCTGTAGTTTCAATCACCTGTACAACCATTTTATTTCCGTCAGGTGTAATTTCAACCTTATCTGCACCGGCATCAATCTTTATCCAGTTTCCGCCAATTGCTGCACCGTATGTAATATTTTCAGGCGTTGCAACAAGTTTATAATAACGCTCGTTTGTATCTTCGGACAATCCCGTTGTTATATACATTGTTGTCTTACCAACCCCAGTAGCCGATGTGCCTACTGTCAATCTTTTTGTAGAGCCCTGTCCACCGCAATAGTACACGGCATCAACCTTCTCGTTGAGAACAAATGCATCATATATTGTTCTTCCTTCAACAAGCCATCCGGAAATACCGGGAGGGTTTTCGTGTACTTTAAACTCCTCCAGCTGTTTAGGCGCTGTTGTTGCACTCGGATGTGTAAGAATAAATGCTGCTCCTGCCGGAAGTCTGCTTGATGGAACCTTAACAATTTTACAACCATCAACCTCACCGATAACGCCCTTGATAATCATCTCCTGAGAATTGTCCCCGGATTTCATAAATGCATCATCCTGCTTCAGTAAATTTGCATATTTATAGGAGCAGAAACAAACTCGTCCTTTATCCGGAACATTGTTGTCACCAAGAACCTCCATACCCTTTAAAAACAGTGAATATGCATTGTTTTCATCCGCAACGGTTGTATCATAATTGCCCGATTTGATTGCGGCTTTTGACATTGTTTTGAACACATACGAGTCAAATTCAGGAACCCAGACTTCTTTAATCTGTCGGTTTAATGCCTTTCCGGCCTCCATAACCATCTGCGACTGCAGCTTATTGCCTTTATCAATTACAAATGTAAAAGACCTGTCTTTTGTAACCTTCATAGACTGTACATTTCTGGAAAGGTCATTCGGGTCACCATATCTGTTCGAACCGCTTCGGTTATAGTCTGTCATAGGAACTACCGGAATTGAAAATACATTTACCGTATCTACTCCCGTGAATTCATAGTTGTTATTAAGCGCAAGCGAAGCCTGGGACTCACGCTGAAATCGTTCATCCACATGTGATGAATATTTGCTTGCAAGGTTAATTGCACTCATTTAAATCTCTCCTTCTTTTTCCGCGGCATTACCACTCATCCTCCATCAGTCCCTTCAAAAACGGGTCTCCCGGTGTGGTATCAGTTTTTCCTCCACCATTAACACCTTTAACCGGAGCCTGAGATGCTGCCGTCGCATTCTGTTTTAAAATTTTATTTTCTTTCTCAATCTTATTGCGTTCACTGTTTATTTTACCTTTTTCATAATCAGTGTACACTTTCAGAAGGTTGCCACCCTTTACACATGCATCAAGCACCTCATCCGGAATCGGTAAATGCTGCAAGTCAGGCCGAGCCGTAAACAGCTCTGTGACTTCCCTTTGAAATCTGCTGGATTCCGATGAGTCTTTATCTTGTGTCTCGGAACCATACCTTCTCTGTACATAGTCTTCTATTACCTCTCTGTGCAAGTCTCCGCTTTTGCTATTTATTAACTCCTCAACTTGCGATTCCTTAAAGGATTTTTCTGATGCCTCAAGCATTTCATCCACGTTTGAATATCCCATCATTTTTGCCAACTTTTCAGCTTTGCTTAAAATAGGGCTCATCTGAATAAGTTTCGCCTGCAATCTATCTGTTACTTTTGATTTTTGATATATCGCAGGAATTTCATCCTCATTCAATTCTACATCCTGGTTTTCATGGTCTATCCTTGCGGTGAATGATATCTTACGCATTTGGTCTTCTGAAGCCTTTGTACCATCCGAACCTTTTGCATCTTCATTATTATCGACATCTGTGGTGCGATTATCTTTTTCTTTTGAAGTATCATTGTCAGTTTCATTTTCCTTATTGGCATCTCCACCTGTACCATCAGCCCAGGTATCAGGATTAAGAAAATCCGCATCTTCCGTATAACCTTCAGGCAAAAGAACTTCCTCTGATGTTACAAACTGTTCATTTTCACTCATTTTTCTTTCTCCTTTCGCATGGTAAGCGATTATATTTAAATATCCTTGGTATGGATACTAAATCCCCATTGATTCTCGTTTTCTTAATGCTTTCTTTGCAGCAGTAGGTAGTCCGTCATATTGCTTCTGTATATTTGCAGGCATAAGTCCAATAGCATTGCTCTCATTTAATTCCGCCCCCATAGTCGGCAATTTGTTCATTGCGGAATTCCCCGGATTTTCTACTGCTTTAGATTTTAGCTCCTCTATAAGCTGAAGGCGGCATGGTATTAACTTATCAGGCACTCTTTCAAGATATTGAATAATGTCAATAACGCCATTCTGCCGTAAATTATCAAGTGTCTGGACCATAGCTATTTCGCTATAATAATTGGTTGCGCCTGCATTGACCTTCACATTAAACCATAAATGCTTAAATTGACTGAAATCAAACTCTTCAACAATTTTTCTATTTACCTTGTTGGTCTGCATTTTCCCGGTTTCAGAGTCTATAAATGTTTCTCCTTCTATCGGTTCTTCCAAAACCTTTGTTCTTACGATAGGTCTTTTTCCGTAATAAGTCCCCATCATATCAAGAAGAATTGCACCTATATCTTCCAGCCATTCATAAAGTCCTGCTCTGGTATTTTCCAGCGGCACTTCTGCCGATGATTGCAAAACCATAAGTGCCGATGTATTATCCGGTCTTACATTACCCATCTGTGCATCCGTTGCTCCCAAACATTCTTTCGTATAAGCAATCGCCTTATCAATAGTCATAACTATCTGATTGCTCATATCCGAAGGATTCATATGATATGCAACAGACCTTGAAATATCCGTTCCCGGCGGCATACCTTTTATGCCTATCGCTTGTCCAACCTCATTGCTCCAATTCGGAACAAGGTCTTTGTTGTAAACAACCTTAGGAAACCCCATAAGTTGTAAATGTCTCATAACCATTGCAAACATAGAATTTATGTATATTTGGTTCGGAATAAGTCCGGTAACCAATGCTCGACCGTGGTATTGGTTTTTCTGTCGTTCCCAGTTCCCCCAAGCTATAGGATATCTACTCAATCCGGTATCCACGTTTTCATATACTATCGCCGTTCTTGTTGCCTTGGTAACAAACACCGAAGTTACGAACTCAGTTACAACTTTTCTTTTCGGGATTTTTTCTCCCATTGCATCCAGAACATAGGAACCGTCTTTCATTTCGTAGACAATGTTTCCTTCATCGTCAACAACATCTTCCGTTACATACTCTCCGGTTTCGATATCCTTAACCTTTTTTTCTTTGGTTTGTTTTGTGTACATGTATACATACAGAGCTTTGCCGTCTTCGTCATCCGCCCCGATTTCAACCTGTCCTCCGCTTCCAACCTGGTCCGCAAGTTCATTATCTGCCACAAACGATACATCAACCGTTTCTCTTGTTTTATTTGTTTTCTGAAAGTGTTTTGCCTCTTCCTTTAAATTTTCAACCGTATCTCTTCCCACAATCAAAATATAAGGTTGTTTTTCGACATTGAATTCATTAGGATTTCCAAACATTACATCTATGCCATCAACAAGCTCCATTTCTATTTCACCCTTATAAGGTCCAAATGCACCGCCATATGGTCTGGCAAACGGATTCCAGTAAAAATGTGCGCAATAGTCACCTGTTTGTACACCATCAAAAAGAGCCTCTCTTATTCTATATTCCATTTTGAATTTATCAAAAAGGTTAGAAACTTCCGCTGTTGCAAATTCTGCCGCATTACCTTCTGAATTTACAGTATCGCTTCCGTCGTAATATGCCAATGGTTCAAAATTGACTGTAGTCGCACTGGATGTCAATGATGCAACAAACAGACTGGCTATTCTTTTTATAATATTAAATGTCGGTTTCGGCAGTCTGCTCATAGCCGGAGTTTGAGCAATATTAATCCATTGATTTCCGGCAAAAAATTCTATATTCGTATTAACCATACGATACTGATTGGGTTCAAGGCTATTATTATATGCTCGTCCCCGTTCGTACAGTTCCCACGCTCTGGTTTTGTTATTTTTACTATCTTTCATTATGTTTTCTCTCCGCCATAGTGTTTATTCAATCCATAGGCATCATTAATATTATAGCCCATAAGACTTGAAAACGCCTTATTTTCTTCTTCAACCTCTTTGCCTTTCCGAACATCTTCCGGAGACACTTCACTCATAACTTCATCTGTGCATCGTGATTCACAAATTCTTATACCCGTTATCACTCCGACTATAAAAAAAATTATCAGTAATGCAGCGCTAATAATTCCCATTAGTATTTCACTCATATTATATACCTCACTTAACTCCAACCACCAGGGGTATATACCGAAACCGTATTATCCGCATAGTATATAACCGAACCATACATAACTTTAGGGAGTTCAATCTCCTGACCGTTTGTATTTATCCCTTTCCCGGTGTTGTCTTTGTCAGGTAAATTGGCTCTATCTTCAGAAGCTGAAGTTCCTACCATATCAAGCATCTGTCTTCCCTGTATATCACTACTGTGTTTTACACGTATAGCTATCATATTGTTTCTCCTTCCTCGTTAATTTCAACCTCGTATATCTTGCCTCTTTTTTTTTCAAACTTTGTTTTTTCACAATTCTTTTCTAAAAATATTACCGGATAATAACCCTCATTTTTTGCTACATCAGGATTATCATTGAAATATCTTTCCAGGTTTGATATGTATTTGCCATTGACACTTCCATTTCTCGGACACAGAGTAACTTTATTATTCTCATCAATTTTTCCATAAGTCGTTGTTTTCATTTTTGCTAATCCTCCCATATCAAATTTAGCTGATATTCCGCAACCACTTTACCGGTAGCCGAGCTGACAATATTAAATTTAATATATTGATTCGTTCCGTTGTTACTTGCAGGCGAATACCAGTATGTTATGCCATTATATTCTTCCGTAGAAACCTTATTCGGTCTTATCGCCTCATAACCATCCATCACAACCGGAAGAAAGTACATATGATATACAGTTCCAGAGCTTGCCGCCTTTTTATGTATAGTTATCACTTTTTTGATATTATTGATAGACCACTCGTTACCCCTTGCGGTCAGCAAACTTTTGATGTAAGCCGTTCCTCCCGAAAGTAATATTTTAGCGTATAATTCCACTTAGCTCACACCGCCTTCAGGCCCGTCCTGTACAACTCCAATAACCCATTTTCCCATATTGGGGTTATATTCAGCAATAATACGGTAATTACCCACAGATATATTTGCTATTTCTGCTCCGACAAATGCTACAAGTGTATCATCTCCCCACGATATACTCACAGGATTTTCTTCAATTTGTAAATATATCATAATCTGATTTTGTTTTTCTTCTTCAACCTCTGTCGGAAAATCAAGAGTCAATGCAGCATTTGTTTTAATTTTATAAACCGCATTTGGTTTTAATTTCCCCGAGTTGAATTCCTTGACCTTTTTACATTGCGATATAGCCGATGCCACAGCAACTTCAAACATACCATTCATTTTTACACCTCTGTATTTGTTCTTTTATGTATTTCCTCTTTCAGTTCATCCGCTTTAGCTTTTATTTCCTCAACAAGTCTGTCAATGGTTGCAAACCCTTCGGTTTCTCCGCTACCATTCAGGTCTTTTCCCGGAGTTTCTTCGCTTACACCTCCAAAATTTTCAATCTGTGCTTTAAGCACATTTTTCTTTTCTGATTCTGTCATCAAAATCATTCCTTTCTTTTTTAGTTATATACATCATAAAACGACTCCGAAAGAAAACTTTCTTCCTCGTAATTACAATTCTTTTCTTCTTCCGTCAGTTCTGGTTCTTTAGTTGACGGTGATATATACTGTAAAGTAAAATATCTTAATGCATCCGGAAGATGAGTTATGTCATGTGGTTCTTTCATACAGTCTGTAGGTTTTTTTGCATCTCGTTGTAATGCAGGTATGCATTCTATCAATCCACTACAATTACTGAATATTTTAAGTCTGCTGTCTTTTCCCGTATCTGTCTCATAAACCTGTAACATATCCTTAATAGCCAGCCATCCGGTTTCTCTGTTATTATTACCTTTAATCAACCACAGTCCATTCTCATAAAATAAATCAGCTTTACTTTTTGCAGACTCCTGAGACCTTGCCCACAAGTCTGATGGAGCAACCGTGTACTCAATTCTTTCATTTTCTCCCGTCATATCATTTATCTCAGAAGCACCCACCGAAATCACTTTGTCACTTTGCGCATACTCCTTATACACATAACAGTTATTGAGCTCATCCACAGCCACCCAAACACAAGCAAGACAATCAAGACCATAGTCAATAGCCCTGTATTTTTTCCAATGTTCGGGTATTGCAAAGGGTTCTATAACATGAACGTTACGGTTAAATTCGCTGAAATACTGCCCGGCAAGCATGTCCCAGTTCCCATCTCTCCAGGCTTGCCGCAATCCGTCAGATAAATTGTTCAACATATCAATGTACCCGGGGTCATTTTCAAGCAAAACTGTATTATCAAAAACAGTTGCCGGTATAAATTTGTAATCTTCCGGTTTCTCTGTTTCTTTATATTTTTTACTTACAAATAATCGTTTTACCCATTCGTGTCCAACTCCACCCGGGTTACAAGTCAGATACATTCGTTTCGGAAACTCATTTGCACCACGCAAACACGCCATCAGTGTTTCAAACTGAAATTCGGTAAACTGTGTGGCCTCGTCAATAATTATGACATCATACTCCTGACCCTGATACTGAAGCACATCACTTTCTGATGCACAATAACCCAATTCAATAATACTTCCATTCGGAAAATAAAAACATTTCTCATGGCGAGAATATTTTGCTATTCCTTTCAATAGTGGTTCAAGTACTCTTATATGGTTTCTTTCCAAATCCTTGTATGTTCTTCTGAGAATAATAATCTTTATTCCTGCAAAGTGTAGTGCCATCAGCGGGGCTTTTCGGTCTATCGCCCATGACTTTCCGCCGCCTCTGGCTCCACCATAAGCAATAAACCTTTCTCGCGCCTTGAAAAACAATTTTTGTTTAGGATTCATTGTACTCAAATCAATTGTTTTATCCTGCATATTCATCTATTCCTTCAGGAAGCTTAACACTGATTGATATATTTTCTGTTGCCGAATTCTCTGCAAGAGCTTTTTTATCATACAGGGTACCTATTTCGGTTGTTAATGCTCTTATATCAGGAATTTGTAACTCCCTTACTTTAGAGAGCAATTGTGCTTTTTCTGCTGCTGTTATTTTCTTTTTACTGCCTAACACTTTCAGCATATTATCAAGTTCATATTCCTGCATCAGTGCTCTGGTTATCCTTCTTTCTAATAGCCTTAAACTTTTTTCAATAATCCTGGATGCAGTTGTTGCAAACTCTTCCCTTTTTTCCTCACGAAGTTTTACGAACTCCGGCTCATCCTTGTTTGCTTCTACGATATCCCTCACGGTAGTTACCGGCATATCAAGTTCCCTTGCAGTTTCGCTATAATTGAGTGTTGTTGCCCAGGAAGACATTATTGCAAATACATCTTCGGGCTTTGTCTTCTTTCCTCTGGACATAAATTTCACCTCTTATTTTATTATACTATATTTTTTCGGGACATTTGGGACAACTTTCTGTAACATATTTTTTTTACACTGGATTCTGTATTGCCACCACCTACAATCATAGCAATTGCCCGCCATGATTTCCCGTCCACAAATCTTAGTCTGATAATTTGTCTTGCCAAACTATCAGGAATATCCTGAATATATATCTCCGCTCGAAGTCGCTCTGTTTCCAGTTTTTTAATATTATCTTCGATAATATGTTTGAGTTCCTGACTCTCCACCGTTTTCCCGTCAATCTCATCAAGTTTTTTTCGCTGATGCCATATTTCTTTTTTAAGCCATCTCAACTGAGAAAGTTCTTCAACCGTCATTTTACCTCCTATCTGACTGCAGCCGCATTAAGAACTGCAGCTGCAGTCCAGTATATTGCAGTCTTATAATCTTTATTAATCACAGAAACAATAGCTGCTCCGACATTCAAAATCACTATACATGCAGGGAATATGTATTTCATAACCCACGCTCCCGCAATGCATTTCGAAGTGCTTTCCGCTTCTGCCTTGTTTCCTTCCACTTCCGGTTGCGCCACAACCACCATCTTGTGTATATCCATCTACGCATCTTCTTCACCCACCATTTCCTTCACAACTTCTTTAATGTCATCAACTTCGACAATCCAGATTAAATTCGCTAAAAAATATGAATGAGCTTTCTTTCTCAACCTCTCCGCAACCTCTTTTACCGCTTCGGATTTTGCGGTCTGTAACTTCTTATAGGCATCTATAAGTTTTTCATTCATTTTTTGACCGATTTTAACCGCTTCATCATATCTGTCTTTTGCATTATCGAAGTTGTTTTTTGTTATTATCAACTCGGACTGCAGCTCTGCAATCTTTGCATCCTTGCGGTTAATGAGGTCATTCTTTTTTATAAGTTCTTCATAATTATCTTTTATTGATTTAAGAACCTTTGCAGTAATTTCAACCGTGTTGCTTTCATCGTAACACTCTTCCAAATAAGCACTTATATTTTGAACGGCCGTTTTTAATTGTTCGTCTGTCATTTAATCACCGCCTTATTGTTCGGTAAGTTCATATAAAGCCTTTTCATAACTGTCGGTCTGTTTGCCTTTGTCTGTCGGCTTATATCCTCTTACAACTACATATCTTTCTTTTGCTTCACTATATCCACTTTCGCAAACACTTGTTATCAGGTCTTTTTCTTTTAATTTTCTTATAATGCTTCTCACAAAGTTTTGAGAATACCCAAGATGTTCGGAAATTTTAGGAACACTTGTAACTCCAATACAATCGTGTAATTCTAATTCGATACAATTATAGCAAATATAATCCATTACTTTTTTCACTTGTCAGCACCTCTTTCTTTTGGTGTGCGTGGCTCGTAATATTCACACTTTTCGCAATATTTCTTGTCGTGAATTTCGCCTGTTAAATCGCAAATAATACGAATGTTTTTATAGCCATTTTTAGCATAAGCAAATCCTTGATGTTTACAGTTTCTTCGTTTTGCCATTGTTTACGCCTTCCTTTTATCTCGCAAATCTGCACATTTCATTTTGTTTGGTAGAAAATATGCACTCGGACAAGCTCCTGAAAAAGCACAATATTTACAAATGCACTCATATTCACCCATTATGTATCTCTCCTTCCGTCCATTTTTGCACCGCAATAAGGACAGTAATCGTAATCATAGCCTGCATAATTATTACATACAGAACAATTATAAAAATCCCCGTTACTGTCCCACTCCCCATGCACCACTTCCACAACATCTGCGGTGGAATGATGTTTATGTCCTTTATTAACGGTTACACCATTGTCAATAAGATAATCTACTGCTTCGTCTATGCTATACATTATTTCGATATAAGGAGCTTCTGACAATATATCTTTTAGTTCCTCTCTTATACTTGCCATCACCCCTCACCGCCTTTCACCTTTTCAAAATAGAACTCTATCGGCTTTTCATTTTCGATGACATTGCCATAAGCAACACCGACTTTGTAAATGTAGTTGTTTCTTAATTTTCGTGGAATTTCTTGAATGTATATGCGGAACAATTCTAACGGATTTGCTCTCTTGTAATGGTTACACATACGGCAAGAGGGCATAAGGTTTGAAATATCATCTGTGCCTTGTTCATTCCAACCTCTTTTTGCTACAAAGTGGTCTACCTGCATATCCTTATACTCTATTTTTCTACCACAATAAGCACATCTGCCGTTGTATTTCTCATATACCTTTTGCCGTGTTTCCTTGCTTATGCTCATTCCTGCCCACCGCCTTTCTCGGTTGGGCGATACCATTTAATATCAAAGCACAATAAACGCTCTGTAAATTTTTGTTCAAATTCAGTTAAAGCCCTTAATAGACTTTTGCGGTTTTTTTCATAGTTGTATTCGCAATACTCTCGAAATGACTTTGTTTTAAAAAATTGCGGTTGGTTACACCAAGAAGCAATTGCATTATACAATGTTTTATAAGGTGATAAATTGTAGTTTTCGTGCCTCATAACATACGGAAGTGCCTTATACTTCATAAGGATTAAAATACGCTCAAAAAGTTCCACAATATCTTTAACCCAAAATTCATCAGTATAAGATGAAATATCATTTGGAGTATCGTGGTTATAGCCACAAAAACAATAAAACTTCGGGATTTTGTCAGTATGCTGACGAATTAACCGTAGTTTCTTTTCAACAATTTTTCGGTCTTTTATATTGTCAAAAGCGAAAAGATAATCACCTATCCAATTTGAATCAAAAATAACTTCGCATTTTTCGTCAGTGAGTAATCTTTCATCCATACCTTGTTTAAATTGAAATCTCTTCCCAGTTGCATTAAGTTCTTCAAAAATTCCTTTCCAATCTCGGCAAGACAACACATTATCGTCTAATACGCAAATATATTTTCTATTTGGGTCAAGAAACTCGGACACTGGACTATGTAATAAGCACTGTTTATAATTCTTATTAACACAAAATGAACACCCTCTTATACAACCTCTCGTAGTAAAACCAATTGAATAATCGGTGTAATACTGTAATTTCTTTAATTTAACTCCCAACGATAATTGTTCTTTCACAAAATCATCATACAAATGATAATCGGGCATGCTATGCTCAACCTCGTAAGGCAATGGTTGTGCTTTGTCATAATAAAAACCAGTTCCTCCGTGTTCTACCCAAGATAAGTCCAATATTCCGTCTGGAATTTTAGTGTTAGTAAACACTTTGGAAATAAAAACTTTATCGTAATTTTCAACGGTGTCATAATTCAGCAACAATTCAACAGTATGTCCTTGTGATTTGTACCAAAACGACAGTTTCATACACGCCAAATTAGGAAAACGATGTTTTTTTCTACCAATTAAATCGGCATCAACAATTCCTATTTTCATTTCCCCGCACCTTCCTTTTTGCCACCGACATAAATGTCGGTCTCAATATGCCCATCCACAAGGCTGACGGCTCTTTTTGCTTGCAAGGCTTGTTCAGCTTCTTCTTTGGTGAAATACCACATCTTACCTATAAACGGATAAGTAATCTGCATTGTTTTGAAATTGTGTCTGTCTTTATGCCAATAAATATTTATAAACCATTCCTTTCCGTTGTA
This sequence comes from Clostridia bacterium, assembly GCA_045546415.1. Classification (GTDB taxonomy): domain Bacteria; phylum Bacillota; class Clostridia; order RUG12999; family RUG12999; genus RUG12999. Next base: position 34,469 of record JAZQCS010000092.1, read on the forward strand.
CCCAAGATACACAACTTCCCATTTTCTCGGTCTGTTATAGTGAATGTCCCATAACTCTTGCCCTATCTGCACAGGGGGAAGTTTTACTCCGTTTGCAAGAAGGTGGTCGGCATATATTCCTAACCACTCTTCAAGTGCTAATGGAAAAGAATTCATTTCTATCACCTTTGTTTTAGCGCCTTTCAACAACTCAACCAATCTATCACGCTGTTTTTCTCGCTCTGTCATTTTATCCTCCTATTGTTCTTGGGGCTTGTACTTTTCGACAACAAGCCCCATAATTTTATTTTTATCGACTGTTATTCTTCAAAAACCTTGAACAGCTTATGCGTTCCGTCCTGAAGCTGCTTTTCTTCATCAGACATTTCATACCCTAACCGGCACAGTACATCGTATATGTAGTCAAGGCGCTTGTTTTCGTTGTGCCCATAATATGTACGGTATCCCACATCGGGACCGTCAGCCCATAACACATATGCATGGCGCAGCAAAGACTGGTAAGGATTTTTTTCGACCGTTTTTTCGATTTCCGCAAATTCAATGTTCTTTTCTCCGCCTTCTTTCGTGAATTCACCACGGACATATCTCATATAATATCCGCCACGCCCTTCTTCAGTCCACTCCTTCTTCATAAGGAATTTTGTCATAGTTCCAATATTATCCTTTGCAGTGCTTTCACTCACACCAAACACAAACTCCCGGCGCAATTCATACGCCCTCTTGGTTGCTTCCTTCAGCTGCTCCGTTGCTTTTTCCCTCTTGGCTCTCTTTTTCTCTTCTTCCTTCTGTGTCTCGGTTAATTCTTCTTTCACCTTATCCTTGCGGAAATACACCGCACCATAATTAATTGCAAAATACTGCTCGTCACCGTTCAGTTCGAACTCTTCCATAGCATTCAAATCCACAAACGGCATATAGCTCTTTTCGCACACACTATAACCCCAGCATTTGCCGTAATCAATCTCTTTCAGCCCTGCATCCAGGAAGAACTTCCGCCATTTGGCATTGTTCTTTGCCCGTTCCTGGTCATCTAAAGCCCTGCGGATTGCATTGTTATAATTCGATGTCCCTATATCATCAAGCAGCTTGTTCCGAAGCTTTATATCCTCCACCCGATTCAGCTTGTCCAGGTCCATTAAGGATATCTGCCTCTCCGATGCCGCTTTAAGCTTGTCCTCGTCAAGTTCTGCAAGCTTAACCCTTCTGCGCACCGTAGTCTGAGAAAACCCTGACTTTTCTGCAATGTTTTCAATCGTGTCCCCCAAATCAAGCAAAAGCTGAAATCCTTTTGCCTGTTCATAAACCGTCAGGTCATTTCTCTGAACATTTTCCATGAGCATAACTGTCAGCTGCTCTTTATAATCCATATCAGCAATCCTGCAGGGCAATACTTCAAGCCCGGCACCCTTTGCCGCTTCAAGTCTACGGTGTCCTATTATTACAGTATATCCGTCAGGCATCCAACCTTTTTCGAGGTTTTTTTCCATCTCGGAGCTAAGCTCCGTTTCCGCTTCAAGCTTCTTTATTTCAGCCGGTGTCAGATAATGCCCCCTCACCACCGTAAGGTTTTGCATCACACCTTTTACTTTTACACTTTCTGTAAGTTCTTCTATGTCCCGGATTTCTTTTCTTGGGTTATCCGGATGTGGAAACAATTCTGTGGCGCTTATGTAGATAAGGCGACCCTGCCGCTTCTGTATTTTTTCATTCACATAATTGCCCCAATCCATAGCTACCTTATTTGGGCTTCCAAGTGACTTTATATCTTCTGCACCTTTGCAGCAATCACACTCTTTACCCAACCTGACAAGAGTAAAATCCTTTCCGATTCCGCCCAAACCGGGAATAGCACCGCAATCCGGACAACATCTTTTTATTTCCCTCGCCGCTTTTTCGTTCAGCATTAGCTTTTCCTCCTACACATTATATTTTGCAACATATTGGCCATACGTAAGCCCTTCTGCTCTTGCACGTCGGTTTATTTCACCGATGCTTAAGGGTTTATCCGATTCCGCTTTTGTAGGTTTAACCGCTTCTTTGTTTTTTCTGTAGCTCAAACCCACTCTATTCGCAACAGCTACTATCCCGGCACGAGGTCTGTCAAGCCTTTTTGCAACCTCTTCCGCACTGAGAACCCCGGCACACTCACAGATTATTTTAATTTCTTCCTCGGTGTATTTTCTGTTTTTCATAAGTCCTCCTAAAATGGCAAATCCGTATCATTCATATCAGCCTCAGTAAATCCCTGCACCGGACTTTCAGACACCGCAGCAGAGTTTGTCCCGTTTTCTTTTTTGCCAGCAAAGAAAACCTCATCTGCAACAACGTCGGTAGCATACCGCTTCTGTCCTGTTTTTAGGTCATCCCAGGAACGCACCTGCAGTCTGCCACTCAGTGCAATAAGCTGACCCTTGGTAAAATATTTAGCCACAAAATCGGCTGTGTTTCTCCACGCTACGATATTAATAAAATCTGCCTGCCGTTCTTCACCCTGAGCAACATACGAACGCTCTACCGCAACGGTGAAACTCGCAACACTTACACCCGCAGGTGTATTCCTTAATTCGGGGTCTCTCACCAAGCGCCCCATCAGTACAACTTTATTAAGCATTTTTTATTCCTTTCTGTATGTAAGTTTTTCAATACTCCAATCCGGATAGAAACTTTTAAGATATTCCCCAAGCTCTTCAAACATTTCCCTGTCCGCTCCTGAATCAAACTTTTGATGGCACGGCCAGCATAATGTAAGAATATTCTCTTCAATTCCAAGACCACCATGACTTCTACGAATATAGTGTGCGTTGCTGAATGCAAGGAGATTTTCACTTGGTGCAGGGGTTCCGCAATGAAGACAGCACGGCCAACCATCAAAACTGTCTCGCCGTGCTACCGCTTCCTTAACTTTTTTTGGTATACTTAAATCTTTAGCTCTCCTGTTCATATTCCGACCACATCACTTTCATCTTTTCAATTTCTTCCGGTGTTTTTGTTTCTATGCCCAGAGCCTTGGCATCCTGTACGATGTTGTCGATAAGTTTTGACATCTGCGCTGTGTTGTACCTGGATGACCCATAATAAAACCGTATTATTTCCCGGTTGCCGTCCTGAGTAAAATCCACTCGTTCTGTTATCCAGCCGGTGCCAATCATCTCCCAAGCTGTTCTCCTGCGTTCAACCTTTTTAGGCTCAATGTCATCATCATAAAAAACTCCAATATCTTTAATAGCTTCACGATAAACATCTTCCTTGGTGTGGGTTTCGCCTTCGCCCGTCAGTTTCTGCGCAATCTTGTCACACAATGCCCACATATATGAGTTTGCATCTTTGGACCTGCTATTTCGGTGCTTTACTATTTTTATATCTAACCGTTCGGCTTTACGATATCTTTCCCATGCAACCGATGCATTGTTCTGTCCCTCAATTTCAAAACGTAGGACAGCTTTTTTTGTTTCAAGGTTTAAACCTATCTCCGTCAGTTTCCCGTTTAAATCCATATGATGTTACTCCTTCCCTATCAAAGCGTTTTTTTCCATAGCATCGAAATCATACTCAGTTGTACAAGAATAGTTGTTAAATTTTCCGGCGTTACTACCCTTGACACCACTTTTACCATTTAAATACCCTTCAAACTTATTACCAAAGAGTGTTTCTGGGCGCAGGTATCTCTCCATATCTGTTCCCTTCCACTCCTTTACCTTTTTATCAATAACCGTTTTTATATCTTCCAGAGTGTACCCTTCATTTACTCTTGCAGTTATTAAAGTGATTGTCTGTTTTGTTTCAGCTTTGTAGTTTGTGCCGATAGCGCCGTTTAAGTATTCAATTGCAGCACATATAATATGCTTTATTTTAATTTCATTTTCTTTACTTTTCTTTGTGTCTTTTTTCGGTGATTTATCGGGGTTTTTACCGTGTAAACCCTTATTATTACCGTGTAAACCCTCAAAATTCGCAAAACGGATAAAGCCTTGAGTTTCATTTTCATTTAAAACCCAAAACTGCTCATCCACATCAACAAACTGTCTTCTCTTCTTAACAGCTTCCTGAAAGCGCATTTGTATTCCGTGGGAAGTAAGAACCTTGTCCGCCATGAAAAGTGTATCATCAAACAGTGACCGTTCAAGGAAGAAGTTCATTATCTGCCCTATTTTCTCAGGACTAAAATTCAAGTCATCAGCAGCGATATCAACAAAATCTTCGTCTACTTTCAGATAATATCCACTTTCGCGATATATCTCACATAATATGTAAAGATAAAGTGTGATACCGTCTACACCGAATCGTCCTTTAAGTGTTTTTATTTTTTTATCCCGAAAAAAGTCCGTATCCAAAGGAAAGTAAGAAAGACCTTTTTTAATTGGTCTTGCCACTTTTATCCCTCATTTCTTTTCTTATTGACTTTTTATCTCAATCGTGATATAATGAAATTGTTATGGAGATGTCCTCACGGGCACCTTTTGCGCCTACCGAAACCGCTATTTCGGTGGGCGTTTTCTTTTCCGCTTCTTTTTCAGATTCTTTACCTGCCTGAAGAGACTTTTCACAGTCACATTCTTCACCCGGGTCAAGATTAGCCCCACATACGGGACATACATCAAAATATGCCATCACTCTACCTCCGTTTCTATTTCAAGTACCATTCCGGGATAAATGTCACTTGTCTCAAGACCATTGTTCCGCTTCAGGTCAAATATGTATTCTCCCAGGTGCAAACCGCTCGGAATATGCTCCACGGCTATATCCCATAAAGTATCTCCGCATACTACGGTGTACTCTATAGTCTTTGTTGGCTTCTTTTCCGTAGTGCAAGCGCTCGCAAGCATTACAAATGCCATTCCTACAACAATCCCGCATATAACCTTTTTCAATTTTATCCCTCCAATCCGTTCACAAAAATGCTCTTCCGCACTTCATCATGCTTAACAGAGATTTCTTCATTGTTCTCTGTTTTTTGGTATCTTTCAAGACCGGTAAGCTTATAACAGTCAAGGTAATCCTGTATATGGAGCTTACCTCTTACGCCCGCTCTGTCACCCACTCTTCGTTTGATATCATTCATTTTTATGCTTGCCTCACTGAGACTGCAGCTGAATAATGCGGCAAATTCATTAAGCGTAATAACTTCCTTAGAGAAAATCTTTTCTCTTTCTTCGTATGTCATTTTTTCACCTCCCGTTTACTGCAAGCAAATCATCAATACTGCAGTCAAGCTTTTTAGCTACAACCGCCCATCGTGCTCCGGGCATATCTGCAACACCCGCTTCAGCTCTGCAAAGAACAGATTCGGATATTGCTGTTTTTTTTGACAACTCCTTAATTGTCAGACCTGCTCTTTCACGAAAACATTTTAAATTGTTCATAATATCACTCCTTTCGATTGTCTTACGCAATTTTTCGGGGTGAGATATTGACAACCTTGGTTTTTTTTGTTATAATTAATTTGCTACAACAAATTACAACAAAAATCTCGGTTGTCATATCTGCTCCGGGATAGCTTTTCAGTAATCTCTTTCTTTTTTTAGGGGATTACTCTAAGTATTAAATTGCTAACCACAATTTAATTATAACTTAGCAAAACTTAAATGTCAACATTTTTTACTAAGTTTTATTAAGTTTGTGAAATGTGAACAAAAACCTTCTGTAAGTTTTGTTAAGTTTTGTGAGGTGAATAAAATGGTAAAAAAAATCTTTGAGGAGCTCTGCAAACAAAAAGGGGTTTCTCCCACGAGTGTGTGTTCAAAGATAGGAATATCATCGGCAGCATACTCGCAATGGACGGACAAAACCGTCCCAAGAAATTCAACATTAAAAAGGATGGCTGACTACTTCGGTGTAACCACCGATGCGTTGCTTGGCTACATCGACATCGACTCTGTGCCAAACCTGCAGTCCGTTGATGAGCTTGTTGTTTTCGAGGAAATCGGAGTAATTAGTGCAGGGTATGACGGTCAGGCAATCGAAGAACACACAGGCAAAAAAATAGACCTCCCGGCAAGTATGCTGAAAGGTCTCGGAAAAGATAATTTTTTTGTTTTGCGTGTCAGAGGAAACTCAATGTATCCAAAGCTCATTGACGGGGACAGCATTCTCTGTCAGAGATGTTCTTCCGTTGACAGCGGAGATACAGCTGTTGTTCTCTACGATGGTAATGAGGCTACCGTCAAACAAGTACGATATAAACAGGGTGAGGATTGGCTTGAACTTATCCCGGTAAATCCTGAGTACGAAACCAAGCGAATCGAAGGGTTTGACCTTGAACAATGTCGCGTACTCGGTAAAGTGGTTAAATTAATAAGAGATTTTTAAGGAGTGAATTTTATGGATAGTTTTTTTACACCAGGTGGATTGAAAATCAGACTTAATCTGGAATATTTTTATAGTTTGGTAGCAGATACCACAAATTTCTATACAGACAATGATATCATTAACAATGGAACAATAGCAAATTGCAGAAGTGCCATTGAGTCAATTTATACTTTACCTACAGTATTTATTCAGATATATACTCTCATCGCAGTAATATCCCATACAAATATTTTTCAGTATTGTATAATTGTATCAGCATTATATTTTTTCGGCTGCATATGGCGGTGTACACAACCAATCGCTTTTATTACGGGTTGTTTGGGCTTTATTTCTTCTATATATAGAAAACTATCCCTTTTATTTTATATAGGACTTATAGTCTTATTTTTTTCATTAGACTGTAAGTATCTGATTATTCCCTATATCGGATTCAGATTTGCTTCTTTCATTTTTTCATTGCTTTTAAGTCATATTACTATGCTTATTACAAAGAGAAAGTATGGAGAAGCTTTCGGCGACGAAGAGATTTGTGCATTCAGAACTTTTCATATTTATACGAATAGTCCAGTTAATTTAACTACTTTTATTTATAATTACATAACACACTGCAAAACCGAACCTTCTCCATTTCATCTTCGTAGTTTTTTGGCAGAAGAATAAAAAAATCCCTCGGCTTCGTAACTTCCCGCATAGTGGGAGAACTACCGCCGAGGGATATGTAAACTTATCACCGCTTCAGTGATACTTTTATTATAACACACTTTATACCACATTTCAATAGGAGAAATTTATGAAAGAATTTTATATTTCCTCCACAAAATACAATATTCAAGAAAGAAAAACCAAAAAGCATGGTACGGTGTACGATGTTGTTTTTCGCATTGTAACTTTAGATGGCACAGAAAAGCAAAAGAAGCTTTCCGGATATACAACTAAAACCCTTGCCAAACAAGCTTATACGGAGTTTGTTACAGAGCATTGCGAGCTTGTTAAAAACAATCCTATAAAAAAGAAAAACACAGATAAAGAAACCCCTACTGTTGGTGAGCTTATAAGGCAATATCTTGCAACGCTATCCAACCAGAATAAGGAAAGCTCAATTTACGATAAACAAAACATATATAGGTTATTTGTTCTGCCGCACTATGATGATACGAAGATAACCGCACTTACCAAAGAGGAACTTTATTTGTGGCAAGACAAATTATGGGCAACTAAGAACCCACGAACGAATGATTTCTATTCATATAAGTACCTATACAAAGTCCGAACTCATTTCCAGGCTTTCCTTGCCTGGGTGGAAAGCCGTTATGGATTTAAAAATTTCTTTCCCGAGGTTGCAAAACCCAAGCGCAGAACCGCAAAAACAAAAATGGAATTTTGGAAAAGAGAGGATTTTGAAAAATTTATTTCTGTAATTGATGACCCCATGTATCACTGCCTATTTACTATGATGTTTTTTACAGGTAGACGAAAAGGTGAGATTTTCGCTCTTTCCCCCGATGATGTTCAGGAGAGCACCATATCCTTCACTAAATCCTTAACAAGAAAAACACTCGATGGCAGCGCTTATAAAATCACCACAACAAAAACGGATAAGAATCAGGTAGTCCCGATTTGTGAAACACTCATAAAGGAACTACACAATTATTCACCCCAAACACCCTTTTTCTTCGGTGGAGAAAGACCACTTGCCGAAAAAACTGTTACTCGTGTTTTTGACAGAGGCTGCGAGCTCGCCGGTGTAAAAAGAATACGCATACATGATTTAAGACACTCCTTTGTATCTATGCTTATTCACCTTGGAGCCAACCTGATGGTTGTTGCTGACCTTATAGGCGATACCGTTGAGCAGGTGACAAAAACATACGGTCATTTATATGAGTCAGACAAGCTTGATATTATATCTAAAATAAAGTGATTCGTTACCATATTGTTACTATGTTTTAGAACATACAAGATATTGTGTTTTTTTAACTCGCAAAACACAACATATGGTATAACGGGGTTTCTCTCTCTCTCCGCCAAGCAAAAAGCATCACCTTTCGGTGGTGCTTTTTGTCTTACAGGAGACGAGAGAGTGAGAACTCTCTGCAAGTTTCGACTTGCTTCCATTTCCCTTGTTATTTCAGTTTCAGAGAAACTTGCCGAGTAAACAAGACAACTTGTTTGGATTGTTTACTTTGGAATCTCCTCTCTCTCCGCCAAGCAAAAAGCATCACCTATTGGTGGTGCTTTTTGTCTTGCAGGAGACGAGAGAGTGAGAACTCTCTGCAAGCCGTTCCAGATATATTTCCTCAGCAGTTTTTGACGGTCCTGCAATAGAAAAAGGATTTTTTTGTGAATTTTTCTCACCTTTTTGTATAGAATTATTATCGGTAGAATTATACTCCGTAGATTTTTTTTCATTTTTAGCCTTGACAATGTTTCGACTTTGGTGTACAATATTAGCGGAAAATCCAAGTTTCTCTAATGACTTAAGGAAATAGACCTTATTGTCGTTAGTGATTATCTTGGATTTTTCCATTTTATCAAGATTAACAAAATTGCTATTGTTCGTTGCTATGTCCGCAAAACCTTCTGTATACACATTGATTCTTTCGTCCTCATTTTTTATGGCTATTATAATAGGCAATCCATCCGGACTGGAGCTTTTCCTTCCAGCCCTATTCTCTCCAACCACTTACCAACTTTTCCGACACAAATAAAACCCCTGTTCAATTCTGTATTGAACAGGGGGTTTTATAATTCGTGATTTTTGTGTCTACTTTCACATGACAAGTTCACATGCGGGGTATTTTCGCATTTATTTATTGTCGTCCTTTGAAAACTTCTGTAAAACCGTAATTACGATAATTATAACAGCAATTACAACAAATATGCCAAGCATACCTGTTCCCATATATTTAAGATTCTCTACAAAAGCCATATAATCCACGCCACTAAAAAAGTCAAGGACGGCTGTACCGATTTTATTGAAAAAATTCATCATTTTGTTACCTCCTTATTTCAAAAAGAAGCTTAAGATAAGACCACCGGCAATAACCGATGCAATCTGACCTGAAACATTCACGCCCATTGAGTGCATAAGAAGGAAGTTCTGCGGATCTTCCTCAAGACCCATTTTGTGTACAATACGGCCTGCCATGGGAAAAGCAGAAATACCTGCGGCACCAATCATGGGGTTGATTTTCTTATCCTTAGGAAGGAACAGATTCATAAGCTTTGCAAAAACAACACCGCCTGCTGTATCGAAAACAAATGCAAACAAGCCAAGACCCATAATAAGCAATGTGTCGGGCTGAAGGAACTTTTCAGCTACCATCTGTGTGGCAATGGTAATGCCAAGGAAGATTGTAATAAGGTTTGCAAGAACCTTCTGGGCGGTTTCCGAAAGAGAATTGAGCACTCCGCACTCGCGGATAAGGTTACCAAACATAAGGAAACCGATAAGTGAAACCGATTCAGGAGCAACAATACCAACAACCATTGTAATTATAATCGGGAAAAGAATTTTTGTGGTTTTTGAAACACTTTTTGGTTTGTATTCCATACGAATCTGTCGTTCTTTTTTTGTAGTAAGAAGCTTTATAATAGGTCGCTGAATAATTGGCACAAGCGCCATATAGGAATATGCCGCAACCATTATTGCAGACATATACTTTGAGCCGAGCTTGTTGGCTACTACTATAGATGTGGGGCCATCCGCTGCACCAATAACCGCAATGGATGCTGCATCTTTAAGGTCAAAAAACATTGATGCTGTACAAAGTGTAAGGAAAATACCAAACTGAGCCGCCGCACCGAATATCATAAGTTTGGGGTTTGTAAGAAGCGGTCCGAAATCAATCATTGCACCTATACCAATAAACAGCAAAAGCGGGAAAAGCTCAGACGCAATACCCGCATCGTAAAGGGTCTGCAGGATACTGCCCTCACCCACTACACCGGAAAGGGGAAGATTAACAATAATTGCACCAAAGCCCATAGGCAAAAGCAAAGTTGGTTCCATTTCCTTTTTGATTGCAAGGTATATAAGTACGGCACCAATACACCACATAACCACCATCTGAGGCGTAATGTGTAAAACATTTCCAAAAATCATTCCAAAATCCATTTTTCTACCTCCGTATTTTTTTAACAAAGTGTATTATAACACATTTTTCATCAAATGTAAATAGCAACGGCTCATTTTTGGTAAAATGAGCCGTTTTTGTGTTATTTTATTACTTTTTATGTGCACTTTTATTAACCAGACCAAACACCTTTGAAATTTCCATAACAACAAAGGGAACAGCAATAAGCCCAAGGCTGATAAGATAAAGCTTCCAGGAAAGCAATTTAAGGCCAAATGCCACCGATACCGGTGTAAACAGTACAACCAGCATAAGCACAAGGGACACAAGAGCCGCTTTGTTAAGGGTTTTGTTTGTGAAAAAGCCTGTTTTGAAAAGTGACTGTGCAGAACGCATATTAAACGCCTGAATCACCTGACTGAACGCAAGCACGGTAAACGCCATTGTCTGTCCGTGTTCCACCGTACCGCCGTAATTTTTACCGATGCTGTATGCAATAAGAGCAAGAACACCGAACATTATACCCTGAAGAATAATCTGCACACCGAAGCCGTGAGCAAAAAGACCTTCGGCTTTAGGACGGGGTTTTGCATCCATTACCCCCTTTTCAAGAGGCTCCATACCAAGAGCAATGGCAGGAAGGCTGTCTGTGATAAGGTTAATCCACAAAAGCTGCATAGAAAGAAGAGGTGTTTCGTGCCACAAAAGCATTGCAACAAACACGGCAATTACCTCACCTATGTTTGTACCCAGCAAAAAGCCTACAACCTTTTTAATGTTGGTATATATTCCTCTGCCCTCACGCACAGCCTCAACAATTGTGGCAAAGTTATCATCCGAAAGGGTCATATCTGCCGCACCTTTTGCAACATCCGTACCGGTTATACCCATGGCACAGCCAATATCTGCCGCTTTAAGTGCCGGAGCGTCATTTACACCGTCACCTGTCATTGAAACCACATGACCTTTTTTCTGCCATGCTTTTACAATGCGTATTTTATTTTCTGGAGATACTCTTGCATATACCGAAATATCTTCAACGCATCCGTCAAGCTCTTCTTCGGTCATTTCATCAAGCTGCGTCCCGGTTATTGCCTTGTGTCCCGGCCTCAGAATATTTAGTGCTTTTGCAATTGCCGATGCAGTTGTTACATGGTCACCTGTAATCATAACAGGGCGTATACCCGCTTTAATACAGGTTTTAACCGCTTCTGCCGCTTCAGGTCGGGGCGGGTCAATCATACCGACAAGACCAAGCAGGGTCAGGTCTTTTTCCATTTCCTCCGAAGTGAGTTCAGAAGGCACACTTGTTATTTCCTTATAGGCTACAGTAATTACACGAAGAGCCGCTGAGCTCATTTCCTCATTAACTTCCGCTGCACGGGACAGATTTCCCTTAATGCACCTTTCTGCAATAACATCAAACGCACCCTTTACAATAACGAAATTTCTGCCTTCTATTTCATTAACTGTGGTCATCATTTTTCTGTCAGAATCAAAAGGAATTTCTCCTTTTCTCGGATATTTTGAATTTACAGTTTCTTTGGTTATTCCGTTAAGGTGTGCAGCAAGAATAATTGCAGTCTCTGTGGGGTCACCTATATGCGTAACCCGGTCACCCTCCACATTAACCGAACCGTCACAGCAAAGGGTTGCCATTGTAAGCAAATTTTTTACGCTGTCGGAGTTTTCCTTTTTAAGTTTAACAGGGCTTTCATTTTCAAACTCTTCAACAACGCCGGTTTCATCAATATAGGCTTTCATAAGAGTCATACGGTTTTGGGTAAGTGTACCGGTCTTATCCGAACAGATAACCGAAGCTCCGCCAAGGGTTTCCACCGCAGGCAGACTGCGTATAATGGCGTTGCGTTTTGCAAGTCGTTGAACACCTATGGAAAGCACAATGGTAACAATGGCAGGCAATCCCTCAGGAATTGCCGAAACTGCAAGGGAAACCGCTGTCATAAACAGCTCCATAGTCTGAAGACCGTTGATTTTTCCCACAATAAAAATTATCACACATACAGCTATGGCAAGTGCTCCTAAATACTTTCCAAGAGTTGCAAGTTTTTTCTGCAGCGGTGTCTGTGTTTCACCCTCCCCGCTGAGAAGATGGGCAATTTTACCCATTTCGGTATTCATACCCGTTGCTGTAACAACCGCAATAGCACTTCCGTAGGTTATGCTGCAGCCCGAATAAACCATATTTGTACGGTCTCCGATTGGTGCACCATCCTCCGGAATATCCTTTGCGTTTTTCTCCGACGGCACCGATTCTCCGGTAAGTGCCGATTCCTCACTTTTCAGGTTAGCGGAGGATATAAGCCGTGCATCGGCAGGAACAAAATCACCCGCTTCAAGATGTATAACATCACCGGGTACAAGCTCACTTGCCGGTATAACCTGTTCTTTTCCGTCATGAATCACCCTGCAATGTGGTGCAGACATATTTTTAAGAGCTTCAAGGGCTTTTTCTGCTTTGCTTTCCTGCATAACCCCCATAACCGCATTGATTATTACAATAAGCAAAATCAGGGCAGGCTCAAAAAACTCTCCCGGATTTTTCTCAACGCAGGCAATCACAAAAGATATTGCCGCTGCAACCAACAGAATTAATATCATTACATCCTTGAACTGCTCAAAGAACCTTGCCGCCATGCTTTTCTTTTTTCCCCGGCTGAGAAGGTTTTCTCCGTATTTTTCTCTCCTTCTCGCGGCTTCTTCCAAAGAAAGACCCTTTTGGGTATCGGTTACCAGTTCTTTTAATACCGCTTCAGTTTGAACCGAATAATAATTCATCAAAGACCCTCTTTTCATTTTGTTATGTAAAAGGACGCACCCATCCGCCAAAACTTCAATCGGCATCAAGCATACGTCCCAATGTGATAAAGTATACCATCAATTCATAAAAAAGTCAAGCGTTTGTTTTCGACAAATTTTTCACGGCAAAATAAATTCAAAGCCTCCGGGAACTATTTCAAACACAGTTTCCCCCACGGTAAAAATTTCTCCATCCACACACATACGCATAGTTCCTTTACATGGAGTAACAGTAAGCTGTTTGCATTTCTGTGTATATATGCATTTTTCAATGTTTTTCAGCCTGCGGTGTGTTCCCTTCATATAAAACGGCAGTTTTGAAAGAAAATTAAGCCGTGATATGTTATATACTATATTTATATCCATCTGTCCGTCGTTTAATACCGCATCCGGATTGCTTTTTATACCGCCTCCGCAACAGCATCCGTTTGCAATGGAATTCAGCAGAATCCGTCCGCTGCGGAGCCTTTTGCCGTCGGCATTCACGGTAACCTCCGCACCCTTTTTCTTTATAAGCATAATGATTATTGAAAGAAAATATGCAAAAGAACCGTTTGCAAGCTTTTTTCGTTTGATTGCATCAGTTGTATCTGCAACATTACAGTCAAACCCTATGTTTACCATATTTACACAATAACCGTTCCGCTCAGCTGAGCTGTATTTAATTATATCACATTTTATGGGTTTTCCGGTGACCTGACCCTCCACATCAAGAAAGCGGGACATTTTTTCAAAATTGCGACAGAAATCGTTTCCGGTCCCCGACGGAATAACTCCTGCACTTGCACCCGGAAACCTGACGGCAGCATTGACCACCTCAGAAAAGGTTCCGTCACCTCCGCAGGCAATAAACCTTGCGACGCCTCGACGCAGGCAATAATTTTCAACAAAACGGGTAGCATCTCCCTGCCCTTTTGTTTTATAAACCTCAATATCATATTTACCGCGAAGCTCAGCAATTTCCCCTTCAAGCCGTGCAGTCTCTTTGCCTTTTCCCGCCCCGGGGTTTATAATAAAAACGGTTTTCAATAAAATCACCACTCTATACAGGTAAGCTCAGAAAAATCTGTAATGTAAAAATCACCGGTGTTTTTCATTTCGGTCATATATTCCTCAGAGGTTTTATCGTAAACTCCGCAAACCTTCATGCCTGCTGTTTTTGCGGTTTTGCAGGCTCCGGGGTTATCATCAAGAAACATTATTTCTTCCACAGTTTTCCCCATTTTTTCTGCCGCCGCCCTATATATTTCCGGGTCCGCCTTTGTAGTGTTGAAATCATCACAGGACCATACATTGTCAAACAGTTCAAAAATCCCCAATCTTTTAAGACAGGGGTCAAGTGCCGAATGCGGGCTTGCCGTAAGCACATTTATACTTGCCCCGCTATTTTTTAGTTTCCTTATAACCTCGCAAACATTTTCCTTTGCAGGAATGTTGTTTTCATATTCAAACCGTGCATAACGGTTCATTCTTTCAACAAGCTCCTCAACAGTAGAATTCATCCCCATATTGACAAAATATTCCGCAGTTCCCTTATAGCCAAGAGGGGTTATTATTTTCAGAATATCCTCCCCGTAGGAAACATTTTCTTCATTAAGAATGCGAAGCATCATTGCACCATAAGCCGGCATGGAATCCACAAGGGTTCCGTCAAAATCAAAAAGATATGTATTCATAAAATCGCTCCTTCTTTATAATAATTGTACCCCATTTTTCGCCTTTTGTCAACAAAAAGCATCCGGAATTTTTTTGTACAAAAAGAAAAAGGACTATTCCGAAGAATAGTCCTCTTTTTTAGCAAGTCAGAACAATAATGATGCAAAGTGATTTGGCTAAATTTTGCAGCAAGCTGCAAAGCGAAATTATTGCCTCGCAATAGCTAAATAACTCCTTTGGAGTAGCTAAATTAAATTCGCTTTCAGCGTGCGTAGCACATTTAGCTGCCGCAGGCAATTTAGCTGAGCTTGCTCAATTTAGCTTGCGGAACGCGAATTTAGCTAAAAAAAAGACAGATTTCTTTGTCGAAATCTGTCTTTTTTTCTGGTCGGAGTGACAAGACTTGAACTTGCGGCCCCTAGACCCCCAGTCTAGTGCGCTACCAGCTGCGCCACACCCCGATGTCATTTTTGCTGACTTAGATATTATAGCACACTTTTTTATAAAAATCAAGCCCTAAATTAAATTTTTTTTATTTTTTTTCATATTTTTTTCATTTTCGTCTATAATAACCAAAAAACAAGGAGGAAAACATGAGCAGAGCATTAAAGTTAACAATTGCGGCAGTTGTAAGCCTGCTGGCAATTATCCTTATAGGCGGGCTTATTGTTACCCGTTTGGCTTCAGACTACATCAGTCCCGCCCGGGCAGGGAAAATCCTTATGGAAAGGCATCCTGATGCCGTAATAACCGGAACCGAAACCGAAGAATACGAAACACGGCTTTTTTACGAGATAGAATTCACATTAAACAGCAACCGCCATTCTGCAACAATCGACGGTGAAAATGGTAAAATTCTCGCGGATACGGCTGAAAAAGAGGGTTCTGCCGAAAAAGTTCCCGAAGATTTCAACATTCAGGCAGCAACCGAAAAAGCCATTGCAGATGCAGGCTTCAGCCACGAAGAGGTAACCGTAAAAAACGCCTCTCTGGAAAACGAAAACGGCAAAGCCGTTTACGACATTGAATTTATTAACTCAGGCACACGGTATGAATATATTATAAACGCGGAAAACGGTACTGTTGAAAGCATAACAACAAAGGCGGAATAGAAAAAAAACGATTTGTATGAAACATACTTGTAATAGGAACAAACAGAGAAAATGTATGAGATAATCCCATAGACCTTATATGCAGAACGACACACAGGCCGTTCCCTACAGGGTGGTTCAACAGAAATCGTTAAATTCTACAAAAAAAAGGCAGAAACGAAATTAATCGTTTCTGCCTTTTAAATTACTATGCTTAATATTTATACATCGTTTCTTATGATATCATCAAGGGTTTCGCCTTTTACCGCAACATAATCACCCTTCTTTGAAAGCATAACAACGGGCGGTTTTCCTATACGGTTATAGTTGGATGCCATAGAGTAGTTATATGCACCGGTGGTAAGCACCGCAATAACCTCTCCTCTTTCGGGTTTAACAAGTGTTACACCCTCCTGGATGATATCTCCGCTTTCACAGCATCTGCCCACAACTGAGCACTCAAGGTCCGGCTCAGCATTCATCTTTGAAGCGTTAAGCACGGTATAATCCGCCTTATAAAGGGCATATCTGGGGTTGTCCGGCATACCGCCATCAATTGAAACATAAGCCTTGAAGCCCGGTATGTTTTTCACAGTTCCTGCTGTGTAAAGAGTCATGCCGGCATTTGCCACAATGCTTCTGCCCGGCTCCATGAGGATTTTAGGACAGCTTATTCCAAGCTGTGCACACTTTGTTTTTACATACTGCGCAACCTGTTTTATGCTTCCGTCAATATCAAAAACAGGGTCTTTTTCGGTGTATCTCACACCATAGCCGCCACCAAGATTAAGCTGAGTTGCAACGAACCCGTGTTTTTCTTTCATTTCACCTATAAAGTCAAGCATAACCTCTGCCGCTTTATAAAAAGGTTCGGTTTCAAAAATCTGCGAACCGATATGACAATGGAAACCGTCAAGAATAATATTTTCCATGGCAAGTGCCCGGAGGGTTATCTCTTCTGCCTGACCTGTTTCAATTGCAGAGCCGAACTTGGAATCCACCTTGCCGGTAGAGATTGCTTCAAAAGTGTGAGGGTCAATTCCCGGAGTTATTCTGAGAAGAATTTTCTGTTTTTTGCCCATTTTACCTGCGGTTTCGTTTATGACCCTGAGCTCTTCAATATTATCCACAACAAAATGACCCACACCGTTTTCCATAGCAAAGCTTATGTCGCGGTCGGTTTTGTTATTACTGTGAAAATATGAATTTTCAAGGTTAAAGCCTGCCTTTAAGGCTGTGTAAATTTCTCCTGAGGAAACCACATCGGTGCCCATTCCTTCATCCTTCATAATTTCATAAAGGCGTTTGAAGGATGCCGCTTTACTTGCAAAAAGAGGCATAGCGTTTTCGCCGAAATATTTTGAGAAGGCGTTTGTGTAAACTCTGCAGTTTTCACGGATTTTTTCTTCATCCATAAGATAAAGCGGTGTACCGTATTTTTCCGCAAGAAGAGTTACATCGCAGCCGGCAAAGGTAAGATGCCCTTCTCCGTTTACGCCTATGTTATCACAAATAAACATAAAATTCACTCCAATCAGCCGTTTACAATGCTGTTCATATCGTACATACCCTCAGGCTTGTCACATATAAACTGTGCCGCCGCCATTGCACCCTCTGCAAACAGGGCACGGGTATGTGCCTCGTGCTTTAAGGTGATGGTCTGGGTATCGGTACACACAAGCACCTCGTGTATACCCACAATGTTACCTCCACGGACAGCATGAACACCAATTTCACCGGTTTCACGCTTCTGCTGACCGCTTCTGCCAAACACAAGCTCTGCACCCGAACGGACAGTCTGAATTGCCTTTGCTATCATAAGAGCTGTACCGCTTGGTGCATCAAGTTTACGGTTGTGGTGCTGTTCAATAATTTCAATGTCCGCATCGGGCATGGTTTTAGCTGCTGTTTTGGCAAGCTCCACAAGAAGCGCCACCCCAAGGGACATATTTGCAGACATAAACACAGGAATTGTTTCTGCCGCTTTTTTAATATATTCCATTTCCTCATCGGTATGACCTGTGGTTGCAATTACGAGAGGAAGCCCTCTGCTTACTGCAAAGCCCACAAGGTCTTTTGTTACGCTGTGATGAGTAAAATCTATAACGCAATCCGCATCAACATTTATATCGTCAAGGGAGGTGAATGTGGGATAGGGTGCGCTTGCCGGTATGTTTATATCCACCGCTGCCGCAAGACTGCTTCCGCGGTAGCCCTCATTTGCAAGGCGCACTATTTCGGTGCCCATTCTTCCGCTTGAGCCGTTTATAATAATTCTCATTTGCTTTACCGCCTTTTTAGTTAATTGCTCCCCACTGCTTCATAATAGCATACATTTTTTCTGCATTTTCAGGTTCCATAGTTGTAAGAGGGAGACGAAGGAAATTTTTGCAGAAGCCCATTTTTGCCATAGCCGCTTTAACGGGAATGGGGTTAACCTCACAGAACAGAGCATCAACAAGAGGAAGAAGCTCAAGCTGTAAATCCGCACTTCCTGCAACATCGCCCTTGAAGAATCTGTCACATATTTCAACAGTTTCTTTTGGAAGCACATTTGAAAGCACGGAAATTACACCCTTACCGCCAAGGGCAAGAACGGGAGTTATCTGGTCATCGTTACCGGAATAAATATCAAGCTTACCTTTTACCTTTGCGGCAATTTCAGCCACCTGGGAAATGTTACCGCTTGCTTCCTTTATAGCCGCAATGTTGGGATGGTCAGCAAGCTCCACACAGGTAGAGGGTGCTATGTTCATACCGGTTCGTCCGGGTACATTGTAAAGAATTACAGGCTTTGTGCTGGCATCTGCAACGGAGGTGAACATTTTTACAAGACCCTTCTGGGTTGCCTTGTTATAATAAGGGCTTACCACAAGAACAGAATCCGCGCCCACCTTACAAGCGTGTCTTGTAAGCTCCAGGCAGTATTCGGTATCGTTACTGCCGGTGCCGGCAATAACCGGAACTCTGCCTGCAGTTTTTTCAACCACAAAGGTTATTGCATCCTTATGCTCATCGTCACTTAAGGTTGATGCCTCGCCTGTTGTTCCGCAAACAACAAGAGCGTTAACGCCCTGTTCAATCTGCCAGTCAACAAGCTTACCGAAAAGGTCATAGTTTATACCGTTTTCGTCAAGAGGGGTGATAAGCGCTGTTGCAACGCCTGTAAATACTGTTTTTTTCATTTTTTTCTCTCCTTAAAATGTATTACGGTAGTTTATTTTTCGCATAAAAAATAGCCGTACAGCTACGGCTACCATTACTTAAACCTCCCCTGCATAAAGGGGAAAAGGTAAACTTTGAAGTAAGGATAGCTCTCCGCTAAAACGCGACAACAAAATGAATATTATTTCATTTTGCCAGGTCAGCCTTACGCCTCAGCCGCCTTCGGCACCTGCACCTTTCACTTCCGCGGATTTTTGCGAAAACCCTTTATACAGAAGATACTCTTTGCACAATGCACCTCTACCATTATGTTTATTTTAGCACATAAACATCATTTTGTCAATACATTTTCTTCATTATTATTACAAATTGCAATTTTTATGTGAATCTGTACAAAATTGCCGCACACCTCATAGGAAATATCACTCCCCGTACTGACAGTAGCGTTTTCGCAATCCTCTATGGCAAAAAACATAACTGCTCCATATGTGCTGACACACCTTCTTCTGCCGTTTTCCTCTGTATACCTTAGCCTTATTCCGTATCCCGCCTTAAGAGCCGTTTCTTCCTCTACTGTAATTTTTTTAAGCCCGTTATTGAAAACCATAACCTCTTCAAGGCAGGAAAGTCCCGGCAGAGTAAAGCTGTCGTTTACTATCCTGAAAGCAATTTCTTCCATAAAAAGAACCCCTCCATAAAATGACTTGCTACATTTTATGCAGGGGCTTGCTCTTTGTTTACTTTTTAAAGATGTTTTTTGACATATTCCATATCAATAAGCCAGTCCTCACGACCGAAATAGTGGGTTCCGCTTCTTAAATGGTAACCTATGTTACCTTCATGGAAACTGTCACCTATCTTTGGCAATCTGTCCTCGCAGATAAATCCTTTAAGACCCATTTTTTCGTAAGCATCACTTGCTGCAACACAGGTAAGCATTTCGTGGGACGGGTCTGCCCAGGTATCCTCCACCGCACTTGCAACATATGCTTTTCTTGGTGCAATTGAAGCTATAAGGTAATGCTGATCAAAGGGCATTGCATCTTCGTTATTGGCATATTTATAGTAATTCTCACAGAACCAGTAAGGAAACACTTTGCAAATATCCGCCACACTCTCTCCCACTTTTCCTCTTGTAATTGCAGCACCGCTGCAGCCGGAATCGTTGGAATGAGCCATGGCAAAGCGTTCATCTGTTGCACCTGTAACGAGAGCTGTTTTACCAAGACGGGAATGACCGCACACTATTGATTTTGAAAGGTCAAGGCATTCAAGAGTCTGAGCATAATCCATAACTCTGTGTGCCGCCCATGCCCACATTGCAATTTTGCCGGGGTCGGTTGCTTCTCTTTTGCCGTCAGGGAAAAGTACACCGGCAAGGCCGTTTGTCATATCTCCGTCATCACTTGTTACATCCTGATAGCAGAAAGAAAGCACCGCAAAGCCGTTATCCACAAGCTCTTCTGTTGGCATATAGCGGTCAGGAACCTCAGAACGGAAATTGATATGTATGTAGAAGGGATATTTCCCGGGCTTTGTGGGAATGGTTGCATACGCCGGGAAAGTAAAGGTTTTATCACCCATTTTGGAGGTTATTTCAACCTTGTTAAGCACCGCTTTGCCTGCACAGAAATTAGGCAGAACAGGTTTAACCTGAAATTCTACGCTGTCGGGCTTTGGCGGAAGGTATCCGTATTCCTCTTTCTGAAGAATATCAAGCATTTCCTCACGGCTTAAAAGTTCAGGGAGTTTTTTTTCTTTCAGCATTTCTTTAAGCATAGTGTTTTCTCCTTACCATAAATGTTTTTTTACATATTCTATAACTCTCAGCCAGTCTTCACGGCTGAAAAAGCTCCGGAAGGTTTTTTTCTTTTAATATTTTCTGTAACATTTTATCTCTCCGCTTTAAAGCAAAATTTCTCTGTTTGTTCCGTAGAAAATATCTTCTTTCCCAGACACTAAAGCGCAGAATTTTTCAAATTCCTCCCACCATTCAGGATGGAAATCAAGCTCGTAGGAATGACCCCATATGTAGAATATCTGAGGAGTTTCCGTTTTTAGTTCAAGAAATTTTTCTGCAAGTTCAAACATCTTATCCCAGTTAATCCAATGAACAGTAGGGTTAAACTGCAAAAGATTCTCCTGCGGTTCAAACGAAAGGGTTGATGTTATTGTTCTTGCATATTTAATAGGTGTATTTTCACCGATAAGTCTTGCAACTCTTTCATCATTGTTTACACCGCCGCAGGGGTATGCCATACCCACAACATCGCAACCTGTTAAGGTTTCAATGTTTTTTCTGTCCTCATCCACCTCGTAAAGAACAGTTTCGTCCTCCGCAATATCGGGAAGTCTTGGATGGGTAAGAGTGTGCACAGCAACCTCGTGGTTTTTATAAAGCTCTTTTACCTCAAACAATGCAACCTTATTATGCGGAACAGTTATTCCCTCATGATTGGTAATGGTGTTCCTTCTGTTAAGAAGAGCCGTGTTGATATTAAATGTAGCCTTAAGCCCGTATTTATCAAGGATTTCTATGAGCCGTCTGTCCTGTGTTACACCGTCGTCAAAGCTGAAGGTAAGTGCTTTCATTTTTCCGTTAAACAAATTTTTCATCTTCTTTCTTTTATTTAAGTTCAGGAATTTTCTCCTGAAGGGTTTCTACTATTTTTCCTGCAAGCTTTTTATAACCATCGGGAGCAAAGTGAACTCCGTCAGCAGTCAGCAAATGTTTATTTTCAAGTGAAACCGAATAAAGGTCTATCACCGGCAAGCTGTACTTTTCTGCAATTTCAAGTGCAACTTTGTTTCGGATTTTAACTCTTTCTTCTCTTTTTTCATCAGCAACGTGAGTTGTAAGCACAATGAAAACCGGGGTTTCTTTAAACTCTTCAACAAGGAACCTTACAAAGTTTTCATAGTGTTCTTTATATTCTGTTTCATCATCAAGATGGAAACCGTGAAGTCCGTTGTTGAACAACACCGCTGTTCTTTCTCTCTGCTGCTTTGCAAAAATCCTCACGGAATCTGTAAACCATGGATTATCCACAGCCTTTGATGTACCAAAGCCGTCAAAAAGAATTTTCCACTCTGTCAACTCTGTAGCAACCATTCTGCTTCCACAGGAAATAGAATCACCAATGTACAAAACTCTGTTGCGGTCAACATCTGCGGCATGGTCAATCCATGTGTTGTCCCACTCGTAGGTTTCAAGCGGTACTTTTCTGTCTTCGTTTTCATAAGTAAAGTTCATTTTTTATTACTCCTTAAATTACATAACTTAATACATTTTTACCACTTTCAAGAGCCTTTTTTTCTTCACCAAAGCAAAATACCGCTTCTGTTTCTTCGGGAACGGTAACCTCAAAGGTAATATTACCGTTTTCCTTTTTGTAGCTTACCGCAATAACACCGTGAGGCGTTGTGATGCTTCCCGACATTTTTTCAAACTTTGACACCGCCTGAGGTGCAATTACAACAGCATCGTATCCACCGGTATTTTCCTTATTTTTAATGCCAAGAAGATATTCAAACAAATACGCAACCGGTGCACCGAACATAGGATGGTTATGTGAACGGCTTGTGCTGCTGTCCCAGTATTCATGCAGAGTTGTTGCTCCGTTTTCCATCCATTTTGCATAGCCGTATTTTCCTTTTCCTGTAAGAAGGTCTACAGCAAGGTCACCATCGCCCTTTTCAAACAGAACACGGGTAACAACATCGGTTGCAAATATACCTGTATCATAATAACCCACCTTTGTGTGATAATTTTTCAGCGTCTCATAGGTTTTTTCTGTTCCTATGCCTAAATCCACCGCAAAGGCATTTGCCCCCTGGGCATTTGCAAAAAAGCTGTGGTCAAACATATTGAAATATGCCGCAAACATAAGCCTTTTGTTCTTTTCAATTTTTTGTGTATAATCCTTTACAAGGTCTTCTTTGCCTATGATTTCTGCAATTCTACAGATTTTTTCCATGGATTTCAGCATATAATAATTGTTTATATATGCCGGCGGAATAATCATCTGTATCGGCTTATGGGAAAGGTGTAAATCTTTTTCCTCCCACATTACACAGGGCGGACACCATTCGCCAAGACACCAGTAGCCCTCTTTATCATGGTCTATAAAGCCCTGCTCTGAATGTTCTTCAAGGAAGCGGATGTATTTAAGCATACCGTTAAAATTATCCTCAAGGACTTTTACATCGCCATAATGACGATACATCTGATAGGGCACCTCAACAATGGCAGAGCCCCATCCACCGGGACCTCCACCGCTGCAAATGAAAGGAGCAGTATTCTGCACGCGTCCCGATATACTGTCCTGACAGTCGGTAATATCCTGCATCCATTTCGTGTAAAAAGCCTTTGCATCAAGTGTGGTCAGCGCTGCATTACAGGTAAGCTGTCCATCACCGGTATAGCCTCTGCGTTCAAGATGGGGACAATCTGAAGGAATGCCGGTATGCATATTTGTAAGCATTGTATGCACAAAGGTTTTATAAATCCAGTTCAGCACCTCGTTGTCGCATTCAAAGGTGGAGGAAACAGGAACATCTGCATAAACCTCTTTCACAAACAGAGGCACCGCGTCACCTATAACCTCCATATAGCGGAAACCAAACCAGGTAAATTCGGGTTGTACAGTTCTGAGTTTACCGTCGGACATAACCGTAAACTGCTGTCTGTGACCGTGGAAGGGGTCAAGCCTGCCATCCTCCGTAAGTCCTTCGGAAAACAGAACCGTTACCTTTTCCCCCGCCGGGGCATTTATTCTTACAACCGGATATCCCGATGTATTTCTTTCACAACCGTATATAACACCGTTTTCACTCTTGCCGATTTCACATACCGTCAGCATATTTGCACATTTTTCCCCCGGACATTCTGTTGTGCAATATTCAGTTTCAACCGCTTCTGTTTCAACAGCCTTTTCCCAGCTGCTGTCGTCATAATCCACACCGAAGCAATCCGCCCAGGCTGCGTAATTGTGAACCTCTGTATTGGTAAAATTATAGGTTTCAACAAAGCTTTTACCGACACGGCAGTTTTCATCCGATACGAAAAATTCTTCACCCTTTTCGGTTGTTACAGTTATGCAGTAAATAGCTTTTGGCAAACCGAAACGACGGGGTGCATAGGTGTACCACCCTCCACCGTAAACAATACTGATTACATTGTCACCGGGCTGAACAAATGAGCTAATATCAAACTGCGGAACATAAATTCTGTGTCCCGACAAAACCTCATCTGCAGGGTCACAGGTTGCCTCATAGTCCGAGGAAAGAGGCAAAAATGTATCCTCGTTCACACATTTTCCGTTTATGTAACACTTGAAAAAGCCAAGTCCCAACACATTGAGCTTTACGGCCTTTTCACCTTCAATTTCAAAATGACCACGCAAAATAGCAAAGCTTTCACCTGTACGGTCAGGGGTGCCCACCCATTTTGCTGATTTAAAGAAATACTCCTGGTTCATAGTATCCATCCTTTCCGGTTTTTCAGCGTATTCCCACCAGTTGCTCTTATTATATATTAAAAACGTGCATTTGTCAATAAATAAAAGCCTTAGAATGTAAATATTTCACAACAAATAACAACAAATTACAATTGACTTTACTTTTCACTTGATATATAATCAAAAGCAAATAAATATATAAAGAGGTGTAATTTTATGAACATAGCATTTGCAGGCTTCAGACATTCTCACATATTCGGTCTTTATAACACCGCAAAGGAGACGGATGGGGTTTTCATAACCGGTTGCTTTGAGGAAGATGAAGATGCACGAAAAACCGCTGAAAAAAGCGGCATTGAGTTTAATTATAACTCTTACTCTGAAGTTTTAAACGATGCAAAGGTTGATGCCATTGCTATTGGTGATTATTACGGCAAGCGGGGCAGAATGATTATTGATGCCCTGAAAGCCGGCAAGCATGTTATATGTGATAAACCAATATGCACAAATCTTGCCGAGCTTGATGAAATTGAGCAGCTCACACATGAGAAAAACCTGAAGCTGTCATGTATGCTTGACCTTCGTTATATGCCCCAGACGGCAAAGGTAACCGAGCTGGTCAAAAGTGGAGAAATTGGTGACATTGCAACAGTTTCCTTTACCGGTCAGCATTGTCTGGATTACGGCAACCGTCCCGGATGGTATTTTGAGGATGGCAAACACGGCGGCACAATCAATGACATTGCCATTCACGGTATTGACCTTATCCGCCTTGTAACAGGCAAAAATCTAACCCGTGTAAACTGTGCAAAGGTGTGGAATAAATTCGCAGATAAGGAGCCGGCTTTCAGGGATTGCGGTCAGTTTATGGTTGAAATGGAAGACATCTCGGTAATGGGTGATGTTTCCTACTCTGCGCCAAAATTTGGCGGCATTCTCCCCACCTTCTGGAATTTTTATATTTGGGGAACAAAAGGAATGATTCATTTCTGCTATGGAGAGGATGTAATACATTTATACAAAGAAACCGAAGAAATCATCCAATGCAACAGAAACGGACTTAAATGGCTCGATGATTTTATTTCAGAGGTTAACGGAGGAGGTTTCCGTAACGGCACCCGGGAAACAATAAATTCACAGAGACAGGTGCTTGAAATACAAAAGGAGGCAGACAAATGTTAAGAGTGGGTATTATAGGCGTTGGCACCATGGGGTCCTTCCATCTGGACAATTTTATAAAAGGTAACATAAAAAACGCAAAAATCACCGCCTTGTGCGATATTAACGAAACGGCATTATATAAACAAAAGGAAAACTTAGACAGTGAAGTAAAATATTTCACAAATTCCGATGAGTTAATCGATTCCGGACTTGTGGATGGTGTGATTATTGCCACTCCCCACTATTTTCACCCTACTATTTCCATTAAAGCATTAAATGCAGGACTTCACGTTTTTTGCGAAAAACCTGCCGGAGTTTATACAAAAAATGTTCGTGAAATGAACGAGGTAGCTTTAAAAAGCGGCAAGGTTTTTCAGGTGAATTTTGTTATGAGAAACCTGAACTCCTTTAAAAAAATAAAAGAAATGTTGGATGGCGGTGAGCTTGGCGAATTAAAGCGTATTGTGTGGATACTCACAAACTGGTACCGTACACAGGCATATTACGACAGCGGTACCTGGCGTGCCACCTGGGCAGGAGAAGGCGGAGGAACTCTGCTTAATCAAAATCCCCATCAGCTTGACCTTATGCAATGGCTTTTCGGAATGCCCGACAAAATCCGCGGTTTTTGTTATTTCGGCAAGCACCGTAACATTGAGGTTGAAGACGAAGCCACCGCTTATCTGGAATACAAAAACGGTGCCACCGGTCTTTACATGACCTCTGTTGGCGAATTTCCCGGTACCGACAGACTTGAGGTTGCCGGAGATAAGGGCAAGCTTGTTTTGGAAAACGGCAAAATAACCTTTTACAAGCTTTCGTTAAGTGAAAAGGAATTTAACAAGGAAACCAAAACCATAAACGGTCCCATCCCCCTGGAAAAAGTTGATGTGGAATACGAGGTAAATGATGTTTCCGATTGTCAGGCGGATATGATAAACAACTGGGTCAATGCTGTTCTATTCGGTGAAAAGCTCATTTCTCCCGGTGAAGAAGGAATAAACAGCCTTTCCCTTTCCAATGCAATGTACCTTTCATCCTGGAAGGACGACTGGGTTTCCCTTCCCTTTGACGAGGATGAATTTTTAAAAGAGCTTAAGTCCCGGATCGAAACCTCTTCATTTGTAAAAAAAGATGCAGTTAAAACATTAACCGGCATGGGTTTTCACAACAACTAAGGAGGTAAAAATTATGATAACCGAACTTAAAAGAGATAACCTTGTATGCAGAATTTACAAAACAAGAACAGAAATGGGTCAGGTGGCAGCGGAGGATATTACTGCAAAAATAAAGGAACTTTTGAGTGAAAAGGATGAAATCAATATAATATTTGCGGCGGCACCATCTCAGAACGAGGTTCTGGAAGCTTTGGTTTCCAAAACCGACATTGAATGGAACAGAATTAATGCCTTTCATATGGACGAGTACATTGGTTTAAGCGAGGATGCACCCCAAAAATTCAGCACCTTCTTAAAAAATGCAATTTTTGACAGAGTTCCTTTTAAAAATGTATATCTCATAAACAGTTCTCACTCTGCAAAGGATGAATGCGAACGGTATTCAAAGCTTTTAAAGGCAAATCCCGTTGACATTGTTTGCCTCGGCATTGGTGAAAACGGACACATCGCCTTTAATGACCCCGGTGTGGCGGATTTCAACGACCCAAAGCTTATAAAAGAGGTTGAACTTGATGACATTTGCCGTCAACAGCAGGTAAATGACGGATGCTTCAAAACCTTTGATGATGTTCCCAAAACCGCACTTTCCCTTACAATTCCTGCCCTGACATCAGCGAAATATATGTTCTGCGCAGTTCCTGCAAAAACAAAAGCAAATGCAGTTACAAGCACAATTAACGGTGAAATCACCGAGGATTGCCCCGCATCAATCATGCGAACACACGAAAACGCAATTCTTTATTGCGACAGCGACAGCGGTGTGAATTTTATATAATAATTAAGGAGTCGTTTTTCCCGAGTATCCTTAAGGACACTTAGCAAAAGCGACTCTTTTTTTGGTTGGTTATGAAATACGGTTTACTACACAACCGGCACTCCCCATTCAAGCCTTGAAATGCTGTAGGGAACGCCCTGCGTGGCGTTCCCCGGAATGACCTATATGTCATTCCCTACAATTTCACCTCAACCGCAAACCGACAAATGATATTGTTCTCCCCTTCGTCAAACTGACAGGACAAAGCGATGGAAGAATCTCAACCATAAATATTCAGGAAACAGAAATATCCCCTGTCTTTATCATCCTTATTATAATATTGAAATTCACATTTTGTCAACGAATAAAAAACAAAATAATTGACACAATGAAAATAATAGTATATAATTAGAATAAAGAAATAAAAAGGAGTGGATTATATGAAATTTAATCTTATGCCCCCTGCCGACCAGCTTGTAATGATGATGGAACGAATTTACGGCTACGGAATGACAACCACCTCAGGCGGTAACCTTTCCATACTTGACGAAAGCGGAGACATATGGATAACTCCCGGTGGCGTTGACAAAGGCTCTCTTACCCGTGACGATATGGTTTGTGTTAAAGCAAACGGTGAAATAATCGGCAAGCACAAGCCCTCTTCAGAATTTCCTTTCCATAAAAAGATGTACGAAACAAGGAGCGATATCCGTGCGGTGCTTCACGCCCATCCCCCCGCACTTGTTGCTTTCAGTGCTGTACGAAAAGTGCCCAACACAAAAATCATCCCTGATGTAAACCAGGTTTGCGGACCTATCGGTCTTGCAAAATACGGTCTGCCGGGAAGTGATAATCTGGGTGAAAAAATTGCTCTGGAATTTGCAAAGGACACAGATATTCACACAGTAATTCTCGAAAACCACGGTGTTGTTATCGGGCATACCGACCTGTTCAATGCTTTCAAGGCTTTTGAAACCATTGAATACTGTGCAAGAATTCAGATAAACGCCAACATTATCGGCACCGAAAAATCTTTAAGCGATAAAAACCTTCAGCTTGCGGCTGACAAGCTCAACCCTGTAATGGATGAGTTTATACAGACCACTCATTCAACCGAAGAAAAAGAAGCAAGAGTAAAAATGGCGCAGCTTATACGCCGTGCATACAAGCAGCGTCTGTTCATAAGCACTCAGGGAACTTTTTCACAGAGAATTAACGGTGACACCTTCCTTATCACTCCCCACAATGTGGACAGAATGTATCTTGAGCCTGAGGATATTGTTACAATTAAAGGTTCTATGAAGGAATCGGGCAAGGTGCCCAGCCGTTCGGTGCTTCTGCACAAGCTGATTTATGAAATGCACCCTGAAATCAACTCCCTTATCATTGCCCATCCACACAATGTTATGGCATTTGCTTTAACGGATGCGGAGTTTGATTCCAGAACAATTCCCGAAAGCTACATTATGCTCCGTGATGTACCAAAAGTGCCTTTCGGAAGCACTTTCATAGGCTTTGAAAAGCTTGCCGAAACCATTTCAATGGTGCATCCCGTTGTGCTTGTGGAAAACGATTGTGTGCTTGTTGCCGGAACCTCTCTTATTAACGCCTTTGACCGTCTTGAGGTTACCGAATACACGGCAAAATCCATAATCTCCTCTGCACACATCGGTGACATTGTTAAAATTTCCAAAAAACAGGTCGAAGAAATTAACGAAGCCTTTAATCTTCAGCAATAATTTCTGTTGACATTGGTTTCAAATTATTGTATAATTAAATTGTAAATTACGCGAAAGGACTGATTACAAATGAAAAAAATTATTTCTCTTCTGATTGCGGCAACCATGCTTATGGGCATTACAGCTTTTGCTGACAGTTATGCAAACAAGGTTTATACCTTTGACAATGTTAATTCCACAGCAACCTTCAATGCAGAGGGTGAATCCCTGTTTATTGACACCGAGGCTGTCCTCCGTTTCAAGGAAAGCACCGTAACAATGTCTCTTGAAGGTGAAGCTGATAATGCAATGCTTCAGCAGGTTATTCTTACAAAATATGACAATGCCGAAATAACCTACACCCTGAATTCTCCCACAAAGCTTAAAGCTGTAGTTTTCAAAAACGGTGATTTTGAGCCCCTTCAGGTTGAACAGGGTGCGTATCTGCTTGTTCTCAGCACCGAGGACGAACGCGGTTCTTCTGTTATTTTACTTGTAGGTGACCAGAATGTTGTGCCCGAAGAACAGGCTTCAACAAAGCCTGCATCTCCCTTTGGTGAAAGCACAATAATTAGCGACTGGGCAATTACCGAAGCAAGCGAAGCTTACGACCTTAGCCTTATAACCCTTGAACTTTACAGAAACGGCAATTTCAAACGCAACATTACCCGCGGTGAGTTTGCTCATGTTATGGCACAGCTTCTTATCCAATGCGGTGCCGATTACGATGCTTATGTTAAAGGTCTTGGTGAAAACCCCACACTTAAATTTGCCGATACCAACGGTGACCTTGAAATTGAGTTTGTGAGCCATTGCGGTGTTATTAACGGAATGAGCGAAACAGAGTTTATGCCGGAGGGTGAGCTTACCCGTGAACAGGCTGCAGCCATGCTTAAAAGAACTGCAGATTTTGTAGGTGTAAGCACAGGCATTACAGCAGCCACTCCATTTGTTGACGAGGCTGAATTCAGCGATTGGGCAAAAGAAAGCATTTACACCGTTGCAACAATGCACGACAAGGTAAACGGGCTTGCTGTTATGGGCGGTATGGGAGAAGGAATGTTCTCCGCAAAAACCGGTTACACCGTTGAACAGGCACTTATTGCTACAAAAAGATTACTCAGAGCAGTAAAATAATTCCAATAAAAAAGGCTATGCAACGCCACAACCAGGTAAGGCAGTTTTGGTTTTGAAGCCATATTTTTAATTTATACTACATCAAAAAATCCCGTAATACGACAGTATTACGGGATTTTTGTTCTTTGTCTAAATAT